>NZ_AQOI01000092.1:0-8463 GCF_000364665.1 Xanthomonas sp. SHU 199 | reverse complement strand
CGACGACGCCGCGGACGGCGCCTGGCTGCAGGCGCGCTTCCCGCAGCGGCTCTGGCTGGCGGTGGAACTGCTGCGCGGCCCCGACGACGCCGCGCTGCTGCAGGCGCGCCTACAGTTGGCGCAGCGCCTGCAACTGCCCGCCGTGGCCAGCGGCGACGTGCACATGCACGCGCGCGGCCGCCGCGCGTTGCAGGACACCTTGACCGCGATCCGCCAGCGCCTGCCGCTGCACGACGCCGGCGCCCACCTGTATCCCAACGGCGAACGTCATCTGCGCCCGCGCGCCACGCTGGCGACGCTGTATCCGCCGGCGCTGCTGGCCGAAACCGTGCGCATCGCCCAGCGCTGCAGTTTCAATCTCGAGCAACTGCAGTATGAGTACCCGCACGAACTGGTGCCGCCCGGGCACACGCCCACGCAATGGCTGCGCATCCTCACCGAACGCGGCGCGGCCGAGCGCTGGCCGCACGGCGTGCCGGACAAGGCACGACGCCTGATCGAACACGAACTCGGCGTGATCGAGCGGCTGAAGTACGAGTCCTATTTCCTCACCGTCTACGACCTGGTGCGCTTCGCACGCTCCAAGGACATCCTGTGCCAGGGCCGCGGCTCGGCGGCGAACTCGGCGGTGTGTTATGCGCTGGGCATCACCGCGATCGATCCGGACCGCATCGGCATGCTGTTCGAGCGCTTCATCTCCGAAGAGCGCAAGGAGCGGCCGGACATCGACATCGATTTCGAGCACGACCGCCGCGAGGAAGTGATCCAGTACATCTTCCGCCACTACGGCCGCGAGCGCGCCGCACTGGCGGCGGTGGCGATCAGCTACCACACGCGCAGCGCGGTACGCGACGTGGCGCGCGCACTGGGCCTGCCCAGCGACACCGTCGACGCGCTGTCGTCCGCGCTGGGCCAGCGCGACCCGGTGGAGTCGGCGCAGGAATTGCTGCGCGAACGCGGCTTCGACCCGGACACGCCGGTGATGCGCCGGCTGCTGGTGCTCGCCAGCCAACTGATCGGCTTCCCACGGCACCTGTCGCAGCATCCCGGCGGCTTCGTCATCTCCGAGCATGCGCTGCACACGCTGGTGCCGGTGGAGAACGCGACCATGGCCGAGCGGACGGTGATCCAATGGGACAAGGACGACCTGGAACTGGTCGGACTGATGAAGGTCGACGTGCTCGCACTGGGCATGCTCAGCGCGCTACGCCGCACCCTGGACCTGCTGCGCGCGCACCGCGGCCGCGACTACACGCTCGCGACCATTCCTGCCGAAGACCCTGAGACCTACGCCATGATCCAACGCGCCGACACCATCGGCGTGTTCCAGATCGAATCGCGCGCGCAGATGGCGATGCTGCCGCGGCTGCAGCCGAAAGAGTTCTACGATCTGGTCATCCAGGTGGCGATCGTGCGCCCCGGCCCGATCCAGGGCGGCATGGTGCATCCGTATCTGCGCCGGCGCAGCGGCGAGGAAGCCACCGACGATCTGCCAGACGAGTTGCGCGAGGTGTTCAAGCGCACGCTCGGCGTACCGCTGTTCCAGGAACAGGTGATGCAACTCGCGGTGGTCGCCGCCGGCTACACGCCGGGCCAGGCCGATCAATTGCGCCGTTCGATGGCGGCCTGGAAACGCCACGGCGGGCTGGAACCACATCGCGACAAGTTGCTGCAGGGCATGCTGGAGAGGAACTACAGCGCCGAATTCGCCGCACGCATCTTCGAGCAGATCAAGGGCTTCGGCAGCTACGGCTTTCCCGAAAGCCACGCCGCCAGTTTCGCCCTGCTCACCTACGCCAGCTGCTGGCTCAAGTGCCACGAACCGGCGGCGTTCACCTGCGCGCTGATCAACAGTTGGCCGATGGGCTTCTACAGCCCCGACCAGTTGCTGCAGGACGCGCGCCGCCACGGCCTGCAGGTGCGCCCGGTGGACGTGCGCTACAGCGATTGGGATTGCAGCCTGGAAGCGCATAGTCCCGACCCGCAGGTGCAGCCGGCGATCCGCCTGGGCCTGCGTCTGGTCCGCGGCCTGGCCGAGGACGCCGCACTGCGCCTGCAGCAGGCGCGCGCGCAGGCGCCGTTCCACGACCTCGCCGACCTGTGCCACCGCGCCGCGCTCGACGACAAGGCCCGCGCCGCCCTCGCCGACGCTGGCGCGTTGAAAGCGCTGGCCGGCCATCGCCATCGCGCCCGCTGGGCCGTGGCCGGCGTCGAAGCGCAGCGACCGCTGTTCGAAGCGCTCGCAGCCACACCCGAACAGCAGGTCGCGCTGCCGCTGCCCAGCCAGGGCGAAGACATCCGCGCCGACTACGCGACGCTCGGCACCACCCTGGGCAAGCATCCGCTGACCCTGCTGCGCGCGCAGCTACGCGCGCGCCGCTACCGCCATTCCGGCGAGCTGCGCGCGTTGCCGCATGCCAGTGCAGTCTCCATCGCCGGCCTGGTGACCATGCGCCAACGCCCACAGACCGCCAGCGGCGTCACTTTCGTCACCCTCGAAGACGAGCACGGCCTGGTCAACGTTGTGGTGTGGCGGCGCCTGGCCGAACGCCAGCGCCAGGCCCTGCTCGAATCCCGGCTGCTGCTGGTGCGCGGCCGCGTCGAGACCGAAGGCAAGGTCCGCCACCTGATCGCCGCCCACCTGGAAGACCTGACGTCCATGCTGCTCGGCCTGGATATCCGCAGCCGGGATTTTCATTGAGGTCGCAAGCGTCAACGCCGCAGTAGCGCCTGGATCAACGTCGTACCAGCTGAAGGTGCACCTGTGCATTCCTGCTTGAGGCACCCGCATCCTCGAACCTACTGACCAGGCAGGACGGACTACTTAAAAATCTCGGCCTGCACCTCTGCCAACGCATACCGCCGCTGACAATGCTCGCAAAAGAACGCGCGCCGCTGCGCCTTGCCGAGTTGCTTGCGATACGTGAGCAAATGACCGTCGCGCGGACACACCGTCTTGGTGTGCACCTGGTAGTGCTTCTTCAGTTCGTAGGCTTTCTTCCAGCGATAGAAATCGAAACTGTACTCGCGCGCCTGCGTCACCAGTTCACCCAGCTTCCGCGGCGACAGCGCGCCGATCTCACTCTCGGGATGCACGCGGATCCGGTGCAGCACCTCGTTCTTGATGATGTTGCCGACCCCGGCGAACACATCCTGATCCAGCAAGGCATCGGCGGCGAGCGTATGCGGCCGCAGGCGCAACTTGCGCCGCGCCTGCGCCGCATCCCAGTCGGGATTCATCACGTCCGCGGTCCAGTCGTAGGCCGCATCCAGCGGACCGTCGATGAACTTGATCGAACATGCGTAGAAGTTCAGCTCCTCGCCCTTGGCGAAACCCAGGCTCAAACGCGCCGACGCATCCTTGCGCGCATTGATCCGGTAGCTGCCGAACAGCAGGAAATGGATGCGCACACTGAACGCACCGAACTCGATCAGGAAATGCTTGCCCCAACTGCGCAGCGACAGGATCTTGCGATTGCGCATCCGCTCCAGGTCCAACTTGCTGTTGCCGGACACCCGCAACACCTTGCGCCCGGCGAACGCGGCGGCTTCTTCCTTGAGGATGACGATCGAGGGACCTTCGGGCATGCGTGCAGTATCGAGCGATGTTGTGATCGGGTCGTGAGCCGGTCGCATCCAAGTGGTCATCGCTCACTGACTCCACCCAGAATCTCCATGCATCCGGCGAACGGACGCCCGTTGACAGGGATATGTACGAGCGTACAATTTATTGTACAACTCGGAGCCATCATGGACACCATCACCTACAGCGCCGCACGTGCCGCTCTCGCGGACACCATGGACCGCGTGGTCAACAACCACGAGCCGGTGATCATCACGCGCAGCCGCGAGCAAGCTGTTGTCATGCTCTCGCTGGAGGACTACAAGGCGATGGAGGAAACCGCCTATCTGCTGCGCAGCCCGAAGAACGCGCAGCGCTTGCTGGAATCCATCGCCCAACTAGAATCCGGTCGCGGCAAGGCGCGGGAACTGAGCGAGTGACGCTGCAGTTCTCGGACAACGCCTGGGAGGATTATCTCTACTGGCAACAGGCCGACAAAAAGATGCTCAAGCGCATCAACGACCTGATCAAGGCCATTCAACGCGATCCCTTCCAGGGCATCGGCAAACCCGAACCGCTACGCCATGCACTTGCAGGCTACTGGTCGCGACGCATCAACGACGAACACCGGATCGTCTATAAGGTCGAGCATGGCGTCCTGCTGATTGCACAAGTGCGATATCACTACGTTTAACCTCAATGCCTGCGTGAGGCACGCAATTACTGATAGAGACTCCATCTCGCAACAACGAAAAAAGCCGGCACAAGGCCGGCTTTTTCGTTGACGCTCAAATTCGTGGTGGGCGGTGCAGGGTTCGAACCTGCGACCCTTGCCGTGTGAAGGCAATGCTCTACCGCTGAGCTAACCGCCCGTGTCGCGAGCCGCACATTATAGGGCTGTGGCGCGCGGCGTCAATGGGTCCTTGCGATGTCGGTGGCGCGGCGTCGCCGCGCGGCCGCTACATGGTCTGGGTGGGCTTGTCGGCGTTGAGGATGCCGGCCAGCTGGGTCTCGATCTTGGTGCGGATGGTCTCGCCTTCGCTGTTGTCCGGCAGTTGCACGCCGATGCCGGCGGCGCGGTTGCCCTGGGCGCCGACCGGGGTCACCCAGATCACCTTGCCGGCCACCGGCAGGCGCTCGCTGGAATCGGGCAGGGTCAGCAGCAGGAACACTTCGTCGCCGAGGAAGTAGCGCTTGGGGGTGGGCACGAAGATGCCGCCGTTCTTCACGAACGGCATGTAGGCGTTGTACAGCGCCGCCTTGTCCTTCACCGCCAGCGACAGGATGCCCTGGCGTCCGCTCATCGCGCTCATCGTTGTGCCCCTTTCCGGACCGGGCGATCGCCATCGCGCCAGGTCAGCAACAGTTCCGCGATCGCCAGGTCGGCGCGCACGGTGGTCCGCAGCAGATCGCGGGTGCGATTGGCGGCGTCGAACCACGCGGCCAGCTTGTGCAATCGCGCCGGGTCGGTCAAGCCGGCCTGCGACGCCTGGGCAAGCGCCAGGTCGGCGGCATGGCCCAGGCGCTGCTCGGCCAGCGCGTCGCTGCTCCAGCGCTGCGCGGCGTCCAGCGTGCCGAGTTTGCCGGCGGCGACCTGTTCCAAGTCCGCGGCCACCTGCCGGCGCAGCTTCAATCCGTCCTCGCGCAGCCACTGCGCGGCCAGGCCGGGATGGCCGCGCGCGGCGTCCAGCGCTTCGCGCGCGGTCTTCTCGGGAAAGTCCTGGGCCAGCAGCCACGCGATCGCCTCGTCGGCCGGCGGCAACTTGAACTCCAGCCGCTGGCAGCGGCTGCGAATGGTCGCCGGCAGGCGCGCCGGCTGCGCGCTGATCAGCCACAGATAGCGGCCGGGCTGCGGCTCTTCCAGCGTCTTCAGCAGGGCGTTGCAGGCGGCGCGGTTGATCGCGTCGGCCGGGTCCACCACCACCACCTGGGCCACGCCGTACTGCGGGGTCAGCGCCAGCTTCTGCGAGATCTCGCGCACCTGCTCGATGACGATCTCGGTGCGCAGCTTGTCGCCGGTGCGGTTGGGGATGAACGAGATCAGCTGCAGGTCCGGATGGGTGCCGGCAGCGATCAGCTGCGCGCTGCGCAGGGCCGCGGCAGGCTCGCCCTGACCGAGTACGTGCGCGGCCAGCTTCAGCGCCACCGCACGCTTGCCCAGGCCTTCCGGCCCACAGATCAGCAGGCCGTGGCCGAGGCGGCCCGCATCGAGCGCGGCCACGGTCTGGTCGTAGGCGCGCTGCTGCCACGGCGCGAACGGCACGTCGCTCATGGCGTCGGCTCCTGTTGCTGCTGCACCCACGCCGCCAGTGCGGCGGCGACCGCCTGCGACACCGCCTGCGGCGGCTGGCTGGCGTCGATGACGCGGAAGCGCTGCGGATCCTGCGCGGCGCGCTGGCGGAAGCCGGCACGCACGCGCTGGAAGAAATCGTCCTGCTCGCTCTCGATCCGGTCCGGCCACAGATCGCGGCCGCTGGTGCGGGCACGGCCGATCTGCACGTCCAGGTCCAGCAGCAGGGTCAGGCCCGGCTGCAGGCCGACCGCGCGCCGTTCCAGGTCGGCGATCCAGGCGCGATCCAGGCCGCGGCCTTCGCCCTGGTAGGCGTAGCTGGAATCGGTGAAGCGGTCGCTGACCACGTAAGCGCCGCGCTGCAGCGCCGGCCGGATCACCTCGCGCACGTGCTGCGCGCGCGCGGCGAACACCAGCAGCAGTTCGGTCTCGGCAGCCAGCGGCTCGGCGACCTCGCCGGGGGTCTTGTCCAGCAGCAGCGCGCGGATGCGCTCGGCCAGCGGCGTGCCGCCCGGTTCGCGGGTCAGCACCACTTCGTGGCCCTTCGCCTGCAACGCATCGCGGATCGCGTTGATCGCGGTGGTCTTGCCGGCGCCCTCGCCGCCTTCCAGGCTGACGAAGCGATGGTGACGCAGCACGGCCTCGCTCATGGCGACACCGCCGCATCGCTGCGCGCCTGGCGCAGGCGCTGCAGGTAGCGCGCCACCGCCGCGTTGTGCTCGGCGTAGTTGGCGGAGAACGCATGCGCGCCGCTGCCGTCGCCGATGGCCACGAAGTACAGGCTGTCGCCCGGCGCCGGGTTGGTGGCGGCACGCAGCGCCTCGCGCCCGGGCATGGCGATCGGGGTCGGGGTCAGGCCGGTGCGGGTGTAGGTGTTGTACGGCGTATCGGTCTCCAGGTCGCGCTTGCGGATGTTGCCGTCGTAGGCGCTGCCGATGCCGTAGATCACGGTCGGGTCGGTCTGCAGTTTCATGCCCAGCTGCAGGCGGCGCACGAACACGCCGGCGATCTGCGGACGCTCGGCGGCCAGGCCAGTCTCCTTTTCCACGATCGAAGCCAGGATCAGCGCCTGCTCCGGCGACTGCAGCGACAGGTCCTTGGCGCGCGCGTCCCAGGCCTCGGCCAGCGCCTTGTCCATCGCCGCATGCGCGCGGCGCAGCAGCTGCAGGTCGGTGTCGCCGCGCTGGTAGAGGTAGGTCTCGGGCAGGAAGCGGCCCTCCGGGTGCTGGCCGGGCTGGCCGAGCTTAGACATCAGTTCGCTGTCGCTGAGGTCGGTGGTGGTGTGCACCAGCGGCGTGGCCGCGTTCAAGGCGCTGCGCAGTTGGCGCACGTTCCAGCCTTCGACGATGGTGAAGCGGTACTGGATCACCTGGCCCTTGCGCATGCGCAGCAGCAGCTCGCGCGGGCTCAGCGCCGGCTGCAACGCGTATTCGCCGAACTTGAGCTTGCCGGCCACGCCCAGCTCCCGCGCCAGCACCTGCCACTGCAGGTCGCTGCCCTGGGTCACGCCGGCGGCGCGCAGCTTGCGCAGCACGCCGTTGAGCGAGGCGCCGCGTGCCACTTCCACGCTGGGCTGGCTCGCCTGCAGTGGTTGCTCGGCGAAGGCGCGATAGCTGTGCCACCACCAGGCGCCGGCCGCGGCCACCAGCAGCGCCAGCACCAGCAATGTCCCCAGCAGGGTCAGACACCCGCGTTTAGCCCAAGCCACGACCACCTCGGAGCGAATTCAATGGCGTGCAGGATACCGCGCGGCCGGCATGGGCCGGTATCGCGCGGCCCCGCTCACGGCTCCAGCGCGCGCAGCAGGCCGCGCGCCTTGGCCCGGGTCTCGTCGAGTTCGCGCTCCGGGTCGGAATCGAACACGATGCCGGCGCCGGTGCGGAACTGCACCTGCGCGCCCTCCACCTCGGCGGTGCGGATGAGGATGTTCAGATCCATGTCGCCGTCGCGGTTGAGCCAGCCGAACGCGCCGGTGTAGGCGCCGCGCGGGGTCTGCTCCAGCTCGGCGATGATCTGCATGCAGCGCACCTTGGGGCAACCGGTGATGGTGCCGCCCGGGAAGGTGGCGCGGATCGTCTCGCCCGGCGTGGTGCCCGCACGCAGCCGGCCGCGCACGTTGCTGACGATGTGGTGCACGTGGGCGTAGCTCTCCACGGTCATCAGTTCGTCGACCTCGACACTGCCCGGCGCGCAGATCCGCCCCAGGTCGTTGCGCTCCAGGTCGATCAGCATCACGTGCTCGGCGCGCTCCTTGGGGTGCCCGACCAGTTCGCGGATGCGCGCGGCCTCGTCGTCGCCCGGCGCGCGTGCGCGGGTGCCGGCGATCGGCCGGGTCTCGACCACGTCGCCGCGCACCGACACCAGCCGTTCCGGCGAGGAACTGACCACGGCGCGGCCGTGTCCGACGAACAGGCCGGCGAACGGTGCCGGATTGGCGCGACGCAGCTGCGCGTACAGCGCCGCCGGCGCCAGCGGCGCGGCGAAGCGCGCCGACCAGCGCCGCGACAGGTTGACCTGGAACACGTCGCCGGCACGCAGGTAGTCGAGGATGCGGCGCACGCCGTCGACGAAGCGCTGCGGCGGGTCTTCCTCGATCGCCAGCGGCGCCTGA
>NZ_AQOI01000091.1:0-1940 GCF_000364665.1 Xanthomonas sp. SHU 199 | reverse complement strand
TCCACGTCGCCGCCGGCACCCGCGGCCGCCACTGCGGCGCAGCCGCCCGTCGCGACCGCGCCTCCGAGCGGCGAGCCTGGCGGCGCCGACTGATTCAGGCGTTGCTACACAAGCTGAATGCGGCCGATTTCGCTTCACGAACCATTCGCGAATCCGGTGAGAAGGTGGCGCCCGTCGAGAGCGCGGTGCTTGTGCATCGGCTCCGCCACCCAGGAGCAATCAGCATGAACACTCTCAAATCCGCCTTGTGTCTTTCCGTCCTCGCCATCGCCACGGCCGCCGCGCCGCTGGCCGATGCGCAGCGTCACTACGGTCCCGAGGACGCCGGCCGCCGCTTCAGCGACGGCACCCGCGTGCACTGCAAGAAGGTCGCGGTGCGCAAGAACAGCACCGATCCCGACCGCATCGGCGGCACCCTGGCGGGTGCGGCGATCGGCGGCCTGCTCGGCAACCAGATCGGCAAGGGCGATGGCCGCAAGCTGGCCACCGTCGGTGGCGCGGTCGCCGGCGGTGCGACCGGCCGCTACATCCAGGGCCAGCGTCAGCAGGCCAATGGCAATCGCGTGGTCGAGACCGTCTGCAAGCGTTATTGAGTCGCGCGACCGCATCGTGTCGGTCGGTGCCTGACGCCGACCCGGCAACCTGATGCAGCACGCCCCGGCGGAGGCCTCCGCCGGGGCGTTTTTTTTGGGTGCCGGTTGCGACGTTGCGCGATTCGGCGCCGCGGCGGCTCAATCGGCGAGCAGATCGCGCAGCGCCGCGTCCAACTGCGGATACCGGAACACATAACCCTCGCGTTGCGCACGTGTCGGCAGCACGCGCTGGCTGCCCAGCAACAGTTCCGCCATCTCGCCGAAGCCCAGGCGCAGCGCCGCCGCCGGCATCGGCAGCAGCGCCGGACGATGCAGGGTGGCGGCCAGTTGCTGCGCGAACGCGGCATTGGTCGCCGGCGCCGGTGCGGTGGCGTCGTAGGCGCCTTCGCCGCCTTGCTGCAGCAGCCACAGCAGCAACCCGACCTGATCGTCACGGTGGATCCAGCTCATCCACTGGCGGCCATCGCCCATGCGCCCGCCCATGCCGAAGCGGAACGGCAGCAGCATCCGCGCCAGCGCGCCGCCGTCGCGGCCCAGCACCACGCCGGTGCGGACCAGGCTGGTGCGCACGCCCAGGTCCTGCGCGCGTAACGCTTCGGCTTCCCAGTCGCGGCAGAGCTGGGCGGCAAAGTCGTCGCCCGGCGTGCTGGTTTCGTCCAGGACCTCGTCGCCGCGGTCGCCGTAGTAGCCGATCGCCGAGCCGGAGATCAGGCAGCCCGGGCGCTGCGCAGCGTCGAGTCCGCTCATCCAGTCGAGCAGGGCGCGGGTGGTGCCGATGCGCGAGGTGCGGAAGCGACGCTTGCGGGTAGCGCTCCAGCGGCCTTCGGTCAGCGGTTCGCCGGCGAGATTGATTACGGCATCGGCCGGTGCGGCGCGCTGCAGATCGTCCAGCACCTGCACCGCCGGCAACAGGCGCGCGGCGCGTGCGGGGTCGCGGGTCAGCACGCTGACCCGGTGCCCGGCGTCGAGCAGGGCCGGGCACAGCGCGCGGCCGATGAATCCGGTGCCTCCGGTAACGAGCACGTGCATGCAGGGGATCGCTTGCGCCAAGGGAGCCGCAGTGTAGGTGCGCCGGGCATGGCGGAAGAGTGAACGCCGGGGGTGTCGGTGCCGCGGCGGTGGGTTTCGCGATGCCTGCACGGGCGAGGCGGCACGCTGCGCGGGCGCCGCCGCCACGTGGCCAACGGAAGCTCCTGTTCGCGATGTCCGCTCCATGATCCGACCATCGAGGCTCGCTTGCCCGCCGTGGCTTCGCCGCGGCGTCGGTCTGCTGCTGGCCGCGCTGCTGGCCAGTGCCGCGGCCACGGCCGCGCCAGCGCCGGCCGACCAGGCCAGCGCGGCTTGCCT
>NZ_AQOI01000090.1:0-3696 GCF_000364665.1 Xanthomonas sp. SHU 199 | reverse complement strand
GGGCAGCGCCGCCAGCGCCGCAACCGCTGCCGCCGGCCGCCGAGGCCGGGACCCGTTGGGGCATGCTCTACGTGGTCGAGGGCTCGCGCCTGGGCGGGCGGGTGATCGCCCGGCACCTGCGGCAGACCCTGGCCGGCGCCGCGCCGGCGTTGTCCTATTTCGAACTCGGCCATGCCGACCCGGCCGCCTGGCGACACTTCCAGCAGCGCCTGGAGCGGGCCTTGCCGACCGCGCCGCTGCAGCAGGCCGCGGTCGACGGCGCCCGCGCCATGTTCGCGCACTTCCACACCCACTTCGCCCTGGAGATCGCCGCATGAGCGACATCGTCGTGCCCCTGGACATGGACGCCTGCGCACGCGAGCCGATCCATATCCCCGGCTCGGTGCAGCCGCACGGCGTGCTGCTGGTGATCGAGCCGCAGGACGGGCGCGTCGTCCAGGCCAGCGCCAGTGCCGCCGACCTGTTCGGCCGGTCCCTGGACGCACTGCTCGGACAGCGCTACGACGCCCTGCTCGTGCTGGAGGATCCGCGCACGCGGCTGCTGCCAGACGCGGCCGAGCGCAGCGACCTGGCCTATGTCGAAGTGGGGTTCAAGGACGCGGCCGCCACGCAGCGCTGGGTCGGCGCCTGGCATCTGTATCCGGAGCAGTGGCTGCTGGAACTGGAGCCACGCGACGCGCCGCTGGCCGACGCCACCCTGCGCGAAGCGCTGCCGGTGCTGCGCCGGCTGGAGGCCGACCACAGCATCGAGGAGGCCTGTCAACGCGCCGCCAAGAGCCTGCGCAGCCTGATCGGCTACGACCGGGTGATGATCTACCGCTTCGACGACGACTGGAACGGCGACGTGGTCGCCGAGGCGCGCGCGGCGGAACTGGAGCCGTATCTCGGCCTGCACTATCCGGCCAGCGACATTCCGGCGCAGGCCCGCGCGCTGTACCTGCGCAACCGCGTGCGCCAGATCGCCAACGTCGGCTACGTGCCGTCGCCGATCCAGCCCACCCTGCATCCGCGCCTGCGCGCGCCGGTGGACCTGAGCGACGTCAGCCTGCGCAGCGTCTCGCCGGTGCACCTGGAATACCTGGCCAACATGGGCGTCACCGCCACCCTGGTGGCCTCGATCGTGGTCAACGACGCGCTGTGGGGCCTGATCGCCTGCCATCACTACCGCCCGTATTTCTGCAACCACGAGATGCGCGATGTCGCAGATGCGCTGAGCCGCGCGTTGGCCGGGCGCATCGGCGCGATCACCGCGGTGGCGCGCGCGCGCACCGAGTCGGTGCTGCTGACCGTGCGCGAGAAGCTGATCACCAACTTCAACGACGCCGAGATGCTCACCGCGTCGATGCTCGACGAGATGGCCTCGGACCTGCTCGACGTGGTCGATGCCGACGGCGTGGCGGTGTTCCATGGCGACCACGTCACCCGCCACGGCATGCTGCCGGCCACCGAGGACCTGGCGCGGATCCGCGAGCAGATCGAGTCCACCCATCACGAGGCGCTGCGCCATGACGCGGTCGGCGCCCTGCACTCGGACCAGATCGGCGAGACCTTCCCGGCGCTGGCCGATCTGGCCCCGCTGGCGGCCGGCTTCATCTTCGTGCCGCTGATGCCGCAGGCGCGCAGCGCGCTGCTGTGGACCCGCCGCGAACAGGTGCGCACGGTCAACTGGGCGGGCAATCCGCAGTTGGCCAAGCTGCAGGACATCGCCGGCTCGCGGCTGTCGCCGCGCAAGAGCTTCGACCTGTGGCAGGAGACCGTGCGTGGCCGCGCACGGCCCTGGTCGCCGATCAGCCTGGAATCGGCACGCAGTCTGCGGGTGCTGATCGAACTGATGGAGCGCAAGCGCTTCCAGCAGGATTTCGCCCTGTTGGAAGCCTCGCTGTCGCGGCTGCGCGAGCCGGTGGCGATCGTCGAGCGCGGCGAGGGCGCGCGGCGCAGCCGCCTGGCCTTCGTCAACGAGGCCTTTGCCGCCCTGTACGAGCGCGAAGTCGCCGAGTTGATCGGCTGCGACCTGGAGCGCCTGTATGCCAGCGAGGCCGTGCTGGCGGAGACCCAGCGCATCGACACGCTGCTGCGGCAGGGACGGGCCGCCTACGTCACCCTGCCGCTGCGCGTGGACGGCACCACGGCCGTGCACCGCCAGTTCGACTTCGAACCGCTGCCCGATCACTCCGGCGTGCCCAGCCACTGGCTGCTGCAGTTGCGCGACCCGCGCTGAGTCCGGTGCGGCGGCGCGGCCTCAGCGGCTGCGCCGCCACAGCGCCAGCGTCGCCGCACCGGCCAGCAGGCCCCACAGCGCCGCGCCGATACCGAACAGCGACAGTCCCGACGCGGTGACCAGGAACGCGATCAGCGCCGGCTCGCGCTCATGTTCCTCGCGCAGCGCCGAGGCCAGGCTGTTGCCGATGGTGCCGAACAGCGCGATGCCGGCGATCGCCATCACCAGTTCCCTGGGAAAGGCCGCGAACAGCGCGGCCACGGTGGCGCCGAACACGCCGATCAGCAGATAGAAGACCCCGGCGAACACCGCGGCCATGTAGCGCCGCTGCGGATCCTCCTGCGCCTCGCGGCCCATGCAGATCGCCGCGGTGATCGCCGCCAGGTTCAGTCCGTAGGCGCCGAACGGCGCCAGCAGCGTATTGACCACGCCGATCCAGCCGATGGTCGGCGAGATCGGCACCGCATAGCCGGAGGCGCGGATCGCCGCGACCCCAGGCAGGTTCTGCGAGGTCATCGTCACCACGAACAGCGGCAGCGCGATCCCGAACAGCGCCTGCCACGACAGCGTCGGCCACACCAGCACCGGCTGCGCCAGGCGCAACCGCGCCGCCTCCAGGTGCAGCGTGCCGCTGCCCGCGGCCACGGCGATGCCGACCAGCAGGGTGGCGATCACCGCATAGCGCGGGAAGGTGCGGCGCCCGAGCAGGTAGGTGGCGAACATCGCCAGCGCCATGCCGAGCTGGTGCTGCATCGCCACGAACACGTCCAGGCCGAAGCGCAGCAACACGCCGGCCAGCATCGCCGAGGCCAGAGACAGCGGAATGCGCCGCAGCAGGCGTTCGAACAGGCCGGAGAAGCCGGCCAGCGTGGACAACACCGCCACCACCACGAAGGCGCCGATGGCATCGGACAGCGGCAGTCTGCCACCGCTGCCGATCAGCAAGGCCGCGCCTGGCGTGGACCAGGCGGTGACCACCGGCATCCGGTAGCGCAGCGACAGCCCGATGCAGGTCAGGCCCATGCCCAGCCCCAGCGCCCACATCCACGAGGCGATCTGCGCCTGCGAGGCGCCGACGCTGCGCGCGGCCTCGAACACGATCGCCGCCGAACTGGAGAAGCCGACCAGCACGGTGACGAAGCCGGCGATCAGCGCGGGCAGCGAAGCGTCGCGCCAGAGCGCGCGGGCAGCAGCGGTCATGCGGAGTTCCATGGTGGAGCGCAGCCTGCATTCTCGGGCAAACGCCGGCGATCGGCTGTGCCGCGCCCTTACCAATAGAGAGGAGAGTGTGGCAGCACGCAGCGCTGCAAGGGCGCGCAAAAAACGGTTGACCTTTTTTTCGGTGCCATTAAACTGCGCGGCCCGCTACGCAACTGCCGAGCTTCGGCGCGACAGAGGCCGGCGGGGCCGGAAACACCTAGCGAACATCGGGTGTTGACAGCGTGAAAAAGTCGGCTAATATGGCCGGCTCGCTTCGA
>NZ_AQOI01000089.1:0-3989 GCF_000364665.1 Xanthomonas sp. SHU 199 | reverse complement strand
CAGTTCCAGTTGCGCGCTCGCGCCGCCGCGACCGCTGCTGCCGGCCGAACAGGCGGCGCTGATCGCCTTCGCCGAGCGCGCGCCGCGGCTCACCCCGGAGCGGCAACTGGAACTGGCCGCGCTGGCGCAGCCGCTGACCGACACGCCGGGCCAGGCCGGGGTGCTGCGCCTGTACGCGATGGCCAACTGGCTGCTGGGCCGCCGATGAAACAGGAACAGTTCGTCCTCCGTCATCAGCAGGAATGGCAGGTGTTCGAGGCCTGGCTGCAGCGCAGCGCGCGCACGTCAGCGCCGAACAAGGCCGGCGCCGCCAGCGACGCCAGCAAGACCGCCGCGCCGCCGACCGCGATCCCGAGTCCAGGCCAGCCGACGCCGCTCGCCGACGAGGACATGCCGGCGCGCTACCGGCGCGTGTGCCACCAGCTGGCACTGGCACGCAGGCGCGGCTACAGCCCGCAGGTCACCGCGCGTCTGCAGCATCTGATGCAGCAGGGCCACACCGTCCTGTACCGGGCGCCGCGTCCGCGCTGGCGGCGCGCGGCGGAATTCCTGTTCGCCGAGTTCCCGCAGCTGGTGCGCAGCCAGGCCGGCTACATGGCGGCGGCCACCGCGCTGTTCGTGGTGCCGCTGGTGACCATCTTCGTGCTGCTGCAGTTCCGTCCGGAACTGATCCACGGGTTGATGGACCCGATGCAGGTCACCCAGGTCGAGCGCATGTACGACCCGGCCGCCAGCGCACAGAAGCTTGGCCGCGACAGCGGCACCGATTGGCAGATGTTCGGCCACTACATCATGAACAACATCAGCATCGGCCTGCGCACGTTCGCCAGTGGCCTGCTGGCGGGACTGGGCACGGTGCTGGTGCTGCTGTTCAACGGCATCACCATCGGCGCGGTGGCCGGGCACCTGCACCAGATCGGCTACGGCGTCACCTTCTGGCGCTTCGTTGCCGGGCATGCGCCGTTCGAACTGACCGCGATCGTGATCGCCGGCGGTGCCGGCCTGCAGCTCGGCCTGAAGGTGCTGGCGCCGGGACGGCGGCGACGCATCGATGCGCTGGTCGAAGGCGGCAAGATCGGCGCGCGGCTGTGCCTGGGCGTGGCGGCGATGCTGCTGGTGGCCGCCTTCATCGAGGCGTTCTGGTCGTCCATCGCGACCGTGCCGGCGTGGGTCAAGTACAGCGTGTCGGCGGCGCTCTGGACGCTGGTGCTGGCGTGGCTGTGGCGCGGCGGGCGCGGCCGCGCGGAGGCCATCGATGCGGATTGAGCGCCTGGACGTGGTGCTGCGCGCACGCTCGGCCTGGGAAGCGATGGAACTGGGCAGCGCCCTGGTCCGCCGCCACGCCGGGGCGATCTGGAAGCCCTGGCTGCTGGTCACCCTGCCGCTGTTCGCCGTGCTCAACCTCGGCGCCTGGGCGATCGATGCGCTGTGGCTGGCACCGCTGCTGCTGTGGTGGCTGAAGCCGGTGCTGGACCGGATCCCGCTGTTCGTGATCTCGCGCGCGGTGTTCGGCGACGTGCCACGCGTGCGCGACACCGTGCGCGCGCAGGGCGCCTGGGGCTGGCGCACCCTGATCGGCTACCTGACCTGGCGCCGGTTGAGTCCGGCGCGCAGCGTGTTCATGCCGCTGGAACTGCTGGAAGGCGCCAGCGCCAGCCAGCAACGCGAGCGCCGCCGCACCCTGGGCGGGGCCATCTACGGCCATGCGCTGCTGATGGCCAGCGCCTTCGCCACGTTCGAGGGCATGCTCAGCCTGGCCTGCATCGCCACGATCTTCCTGTTCGTGCCCATCGACCTGCTGCCGGAAACCGCGCGCGCGGCGTGGTCGCTGATCGGCCAGCAGACCCCGGTGTGGGCGGACATCGGCTTCAACGCCATCGCCTGGCTGGCGATGACCCTGATCGAACCGTTCTTCGTCGGCGCCGGCTTCGGCCTGTACCTCAACCGGCGTACCCAGCTCGAAGCCTGGGACGTGGAAATGGCGCTGCGCCGCATGGCCGCGCGCCTGCGCAGCGCCGCGCCGCTGGCGGTGCTGTGCGTGGCCCTGCTCGCCGCGCCGGCCGCGGCACTGCGTGCGCAGCCAGCGGCCGACGACACGGCGGTGCAGACGGCGGCGGAGCAGGATGCTCCCGCCGATGCCGGGCGCGATGACGGGACCGATGCCGATGCCGATGCCGATGCCGACACGGACACTAACAGTGCTGCGGATGCGGATGCAGATGCCGACACCGACAGCAAGCCCGCCGCCGATACCCACCACCACCACGCAGCGCATCCGGTCCCGCTGGACGAAGTGTTCGACACCGAGCCCGCCGCCGATGCGCGCTTCGCCCGCGCCGCCGACCGCGCCTACGCCGATCCACTGCTGACCGCCAAGCGCACCATCGGCTACTGGAAGAAGCGCAATCCCGACGAGCCGCCCAAGCCGGACGACAAGCAGCAAGACCTCACCGCGTTCGGCAAATGGATGAAGGCAGCCGCCCAGGCCATCGCGTTCGTCGGCAAGTGGGGCATGTGGGTCCTGGCCGGCATCCTGCTGCTGGTGCTGCTGCTGACCGCCAGGCACTGGCTGCCGTGGATGCGCGGCAGCGGGCGCCGGCGTGCAACGGTGGCGACGGCACCGGAGCACACGCCGGTGCTGGCGCCGCAACCGCTGCCGGACGACGTGGCGACGGTGGCACGACGCGCCTGGCGCGAAGGCCGCCACCGCGGCGCGCTCGCGCTGCTGTACCGGGCCAGCGTGGCGACGCTGTGCGAGCGCGCCGATCTGGTGCTGCCGCCCAGCGCCACCGAGGCGCAGTGCCTGCGCGCCGCGCAACGCCTGCCCGATGACGCCGACCGCAGCCTGTTCGCACGCATGGTGCGGGTCTGGCAGCACGCCGCCTATGCAGGCCGGCTGCCCGAGGACGGCGCCTTCGACGCGCTGGTCGACGACCTGCAGCGCCAGTTCCGGTGGCAGGCATGAACAGCGGCACGCGCAATGCGCTGATCTTCCTGGTCGGCCTGCTGCTGGTCAGCGTCGGCGCGGCCTGGTTCTTCGGCCGCTACGAACGCGCCGAGCGGGAGATCGTGCTGCCGCCACGCGGCGAGGCCGCCTACAACCCGCTGTACGCGCTGCGCCAGACCCTGCGCGCCGACGGCGTGCGTGCCGAGTCGCGGCAACGCCTGGACCTGGAGGCGATGCGCCTGCGCCCGCACGACAGCGTGGTGCTGTATGGCGACCCACGCATGCTCGGCAAGGCCGACGGCGACGCCTTGCTGGACTGGGTGGAGCATGGCGGACATCTGGTGCTGCGCACGCCCACCGCGGAGGTCAAGCGCGGCGACGTGCCGATCCTCGAAGCGCTGGACATCACCGTCGAGGCGCGCAGCCCGGACGACTGCCTGGTCATGGCGGTGCCGGGCGCGGCGCCCCACAAGGTGTTCTGCGGCGGCCGCCGCTTCAACATCGACCCGGATACGCCCAGCAACTGGTGGAGCGGCGAGGACGACGACTTCGTGTTCGCGCGCGTGCCCTACGGCGACGGCAGCGTGGACGTGCTGTCGGAGCTGGATTTCCTCGAGAACCAGGACGACCGGCTCGGCAAGATGTTCGAGGGCTCGCCGATGGAAGACGATCCGGTGCTGCGCAGCGGCGGGCTGCGCGAGGCCGGCAACCGCCTGCTGGCGCGGCAGGTGCTGGGGCCGAACTACGCCCAGGGCACCATCCACCTGATCTATTCGGCCGAACTGCCGTCGCTGTGGCGCACCCTGTTCACCCGCGGCTGGCCGGCCTGGCTGCCCGCGTTGCTGGTCCTGCTGGCCTGGCTGTGGTCGCGCATGCAGCGTTTCGGGCCGCTGCTCGCGCCGCCGGCCGAGGATCGCCGTTCGCTGCTGGAACACGTGCGCGCCAGCGGCGAACACCTGCTGCGCTACGGCCGCGCCGACCTGCTGCACGCGGCGGTACGCGAGGCGTTCCTGGCGCGGCTGCGCCGGCGCGCGCCGATCGC
>NZ_AQOI01000088.1:0-3876 GCF_000364665.1 Xanthomonas sp. SHU 199 | reverse complement strand
GC
The DNA here is from genome assembly GCF_000364665.1 of Xanthomonas sp. SHU 199. Lineage (NCBI taxonomy): Bacteria > Pseudomonadati > Pseudomonadota > Gammaproteobacteria > Lysobacterales > Lysobacteraceae > Xanthomonas > Xanthomonas sp. SHU 199. The sequence goes on along the minus strand of NZ_AQOI01000088.1, from coordinate 3,874 downwards.
GCGCGCCGGCGGCGAAGGTGCTGCCGGCGTCGCCATCGCCGCTGCGCGCATCCAGCGCGTCCAGCTCGACCTGCGCGGCGATCAGGGCTTGCGCCACCCGGCCCAGGGCCGCTGCGCACTGCGCATCGCGCGGGCCATCGCGGTGGCTGTCGTCGCGCTTCAGTGCCGGCGCAAAGGTCTGCACTGCATGCGGCACACGCACGCCGGGCCAGCCCAGGGTCTGCACCGGTGCCTGCAGTGCGGCCAGCACGTCGGCATCGGCCGGGGCGAGGGTGATCGAGAAGCCGTGCATGTCCATCGAGGTCATCAGCGCTGCCGGCACCGGCATCAGCGCGACCCGCGCGACGCCGATGCGCTGCAGCGCCAGCCGCGTCAGCACGCCCAGTTCCTGCGTCGAGCAGCCGCCGAGGTCGTTGAGCATCAGCACCAGCGGCGCGTCGGCGCCCAGGCGCGCATCGGCCTGCGCCAGCAGCGGGTCCAGCACCAGCGCCAACGCCTCTTCCACCGTGCCGGGCTGCACCGGCCGCGCCCCGGGCTCGTTGTGGATGCCTAGCCCCAGTTCCGGAGCGCGGCGGCCGACCTGCTGGCCGGGTACGCTGCAACTGGACAGCGCCATGCCCAGCGACAGCAGGCGGTCGGCGAAGGCCTGGCCGCGCTGCGCCAGTTCGGCCAGCGGCACGCCCTCGCGCGCCAGGTGGCCCACGTACTTGTGCACCAGCACCGTGCCGGCGATGCCGCGCGGCTGCGCCGCGTCGGGCAGGGCGATGTCGTCGGCGACCAGCACGCTGGCCACGTCGATGCCCTCGGCGCGGGCGCGCTCGGCGGCCAGGCCGAAGTTGAGCCGGTCGCCGGTGTAGTTCTTGATCACCAGCAGTACGCCGGGCGCGTCGGCGCAGGCGCGGATCGCCGCCAGCACCGCTTCCACGCCGGGCGAGGCGAACAGGTCGCCGGCGATGGCGCCGCTGAGCATGCCCGGGCCGACGAAGCCGGCATGCGCCGGTTCGTGCCCGGCGCCACCGCCGGACAGCACCGCGACCTGGCGCGGATCGCGCTCGGCCTGCAGCACGATGCGGGTGCCGCTGCCGGTTTCCGACAGCAGCAGCGGTTGCAGCATGGCCGCGGCTGCGAGGACGTCGTCGACGATGGCGCGGGGGGCGGTGAGGAACTGGTCCATGCGGGTGTCCTGTGCAGGCCGTGCGGCGGTGTGGCACACGATAGCCGGGCCGGCGTTAGGCGCGGTTGAGGCCGGCCTGCTCACGCACCTGGTCGGCGGAATCGGCGAGAATCGCCGCTCATCCCGAATGGAATCCCCGCATGGCCGGCGCCAGCCTGTTCACCCTGCTCGACGACATCGCCACCCTGCTCGACGACGTGTCGATCCTGACCAAGGTCGCGGCCAAGAAGACCGCCGGCGTGCTCGGCGACGACCTGGCGCTGAACGCGCAGCAGGTGACCGGCGTGAACGCCGACCGCGAACTGCCGGTGGTGTGGGCGGTGGCCAAGGGCTCGCTGCTGAACAAGGCGATCCTGGTGCCGGCGGCGCTGGCGATCAGCGCCTGGCTGCCGTGGGCGATCACCCCGCTGATGATGATCGGCGGCGCGTTCCTGTGCTTCGAGGGCGTGGAGAAGCTGGCGCACCGTTTCCTGCATTCGAAGGAAGAGGACGCGGCACGTCACGCGCAGCAGGTGCAGGCGCTGGCCGACCAGCAGGTGGACGTGGTCGCGCTGGAGAAGGACAAGGTCAAGGGCGCGATCCGCACCGACTTCATCCTCTCGGCGGAGATCATCGTGCTGTCGCTGGGCGTGGTCGCCGGCGTGCCGTTCGTGCAGCAGCTCGCGGTGCTGGTGGCGATCGCGCTGGCGATGACCGCCGGCGTGTACGGGCTGGTCGCGGGCATCGTCAAGCTCGACGACCTGGGGCTGTACCTCAGTCGCAAGGGTGACGCCGCCGCGGCGATCGGCCGCGGCATCCTGTGGCTGGCGCCGTGGCTGATGCGCACGCTGTCGATCGCCGGCACCGCGGCGATGTTCCTGGTCGGCGGCGGCATCCTGGTGCACAGCATCGGACCGCTGCACCATGCCATCGAGGGCATGGCCCCAAACGGCGGGCTGGACAGCCTGGTGCTTGCGCTGGGCAACGCCTTGGTGGGAATCGTGGCCGGCGCCTTGGTGCTGGCGGTGGTGCTGGGCATCAAGAAGGTGCGGGAATAGGGATTCGGGATTGGAGATTCGGGATTCGTAACAGCGGCGCGCATTCCCGCTTTTGCCAATCCCCAATCCCGACTCCCCAATCCCGCGCCGGCAAAGCCGGCGCTAGTCTGCCGACACCACCCGATTCTTGCCGGCCTTCTTGGCCTCGTACAGCGCACGGTCGGCGCGGCGGATCAGCGCGTCCTGCGCTTCGCCGGGTTGGCGCAGGGCGACGCCGGCGCTGAAGCTGACGAACACGCGCTGGTCTTCGTGCACCACCGCGCGCTGCGCCAGGGCGCGCTGCACCCGGGTCACCGCCGCGCTGGCCTCGAAGATCGTGCAGTCCGGCATCAGCACCACGAACTCCTCGCCACCGAAGCGGGCGATGGCATCGCTGGCGCGCAACGTGGTGCGCGCCACCTCCACCACGTGGCGCAGGGCGCTGTCGCCGCCGGGGTGGCCGTAGGTCTCGTTGAGCTTGCGGAAATCGTCAAGATCCAGCATCGCCACGCACAGTGGCTGCGCGCTGCGCTCGGTGCGCACCAGTTCGCGCACGAACAGGTCGTCCAGGCCGCGGCGATTGAGCGCGCCGGTGAGCTGGTCGACCCGCACCAGGCCGCTGACGTCCTGCAGTTCCTGCTCCAGGCGCAGGATGCGCTGCTCCGCCGCCTCCACCTCCTGGCGAGCGGCGATCAGGTGATCGCGCGCGCGCAGCGCCTGCTCCTGCACGTGGCTGGTGTCCTGCAGCACTTCCTGCAGCAGGCGGTTGAGGTCGGCGATGCTGCGCGCGTCGCGGATGGTCTGCGAGTAGTCGGCGATGCGGTCGTGGAATTCGCCGGTGCTGGCGGCCATGCCGTCCAGGTCCGCGACGAAGCTCAGCATCAGGTCCTTCATCGCCTCCTTGGACTCGGCGATGCCCTGCTTCAGCAGGCCCTGCTTGTAGATCACCTCGCGCAGGCTGCCGCGCGCCTCCTCGATCGAGTAGCGGTCCAGCGGCCCGGCGATCAGGTCGCGCACCACCGCGATCTGGCCCTGCAGCCAGCTGGTGTCGTCGAGCAGTTCGCCGACGTTCTCCAGCAGCAGGTCGAACAGGCTCAGCAACAGCGCCTGCTGCTCCTGGCCGTCGTTGGCGCGCAACGCGATCTGGTGGCACAGCTCGCGCACCTGTTGCGCCACCGGTTCCAGCGGCTGCCCGGGACGCCACTGGCGCAGCGCCTCGCCGCTGGCCTCGGCCTCGCCGGCCAGTTCGGGCAGGGTGTGCAGCAGCGCCGCCAGCGCGCCGGCCACGGTCTGCCGCAGCAGGTCGCGCAGGCGCTCGCTGTCGCTGGGCCCGGCCAGCGGATCCTCGACGTCGATGGTGCGGATGTACTTGTCGATCAGCTGGCGCAGTGCGCGGCCGTAGCTGGGCCAGTCGCCGCTGCTCGCCGCAGACTGCAGGCGCCGCCCCATGTCGCCCAGCTCGCCGTGCAGCGAGGCCATGCCGTCGGCGAAGGCGCCGAGCAGGCCTTGCGGCTCGTGCGCCTGCTGGAACAGGCGGATCAGCGCGGCGGTGGCGGCAGCCGGATCGGTCGCCGCCTCCGCGGGCGGCGCCGCGTGGCCGTGCTTGTGCCCGTGGCCGTGCGCCTGCGCGCGCGCCGGCAGCCCCGCGGCCGTCGTCGGCGCGGGATCGCGCCGGCGTGGCGAC
>NZ_AQOI01000087.1:0-1743 GCF_000364665.1 Xanthomonas sp. SHU 199 | reverse complement strand
TTGCGCAGTCCGCTGATCGGCGGCTCGTCGCGTTGATCCGACATGCCAGCCGGCTCCTCCCCAGGTCAAGGCGCCGCCCATGCTGGCGCTCAGGAACTGGATATCGGCGCTGGCGGCGCGTGCTTGAGCCGGCGGGCGCCGTGCCTGTGAAGAGGACTCCATGGCGGCCGTACCCTCACCCCCAGCCCCTTGCTTCCTTCTCCCTTCGGGACCATGGCCCCCTTTTCGGGGGAAGGTGCCCCGAAGGGGCGGATGAGGGTGCGGTTCGCTAGGGAGGTGTCTGGGGGAAGAGGTTCCCTGGCCGTCGCACCCTCACCCCCAGCCCCTCTCCCGGTGGGAGAGGGGAGCGCGTGCCGCGGCGCTGTGCAGAACGCGCACGACGCTGGCACTCTTGCGGCCGCGCCTGGTGCCGGCGCGCACACTTCCACGGAGACTGAGCATGGCCGATCCCCGCGAACCGCTGCTGCATCCCGTCCCGATCCTGTCCCTGCGCCCCACGCAGATGACCGTGGGCATGCGCGAGGTGAAGGAGAAGCGCAAGCGCTGGCGCGCACACGCGTCGAAGCACAAGCAGGCCGAGCTGCTCGGCAAGCACATGATCCCGGTGGTGCTGGGACCGGACGGCCGCTACTACGTGGTCGATCACCACCACCTGGCGCGGGCGCTGCACGACGAAGGGGTGGAGGACATCCTGGTCACGGTGATCGCTGACCTCAGCATGGTCGACAAGGCCGCGCTGTGGAGCGTGCTGGATCATCGCCGCTGGGCCTATCCCTACGACGCCAAGGGCGAGCGCCGCCCGTTCAAGGACATGCCCACGTCCATCGCCGACCTGAAGGACGATCCCTACCGCAGCCTCGCCGGCGAGGTGCGCCGGGCGGGCGGCTACGCCAAGGACACCACGCCCTTCAGCGAATTCCTGTGGGCCGACCTGTTCCGCCGCCGGCTGCGGCGCCGCGACGTCAAGGAGGATTTCGCCCGTTCCATGGAGACCGCGCTCGCGCTCGCCAAGAGCAAGGAGGCGAGCTACTTGCCGGGCTGGTGCGGGCCGCTGTCCGACGACTGATCCGGCGTGGCGTCATGCGCCGGCCTGCCGCCCAGGAGTGCGTGCAGGGCGCGTTCGACGCGGCCGCCGAACAGCAGGATGACGAAGGCGATGGCCAGCGACACGGCCACGATCTGCCACTGGCCGGCGCCGCACATGATGCCGACGCAGGCGGTGAGCCAGACACAGGCGGCGCTGGTCAGGCCATGCACCCGCACATGTTTCTGGGTGTGATAGATGACGCCGGCGCCGAGGAAACCGATGCCGGTCAGGATGCCCTGGATGACGCGGCTGCCGGCATCGGTGAAGCCGCCCTTGCCGAGCGGGTCGGCCAGCAGCACCACCATCGCGGTGGCCAGGCCGACCAGGCCCAGCGTGCGGATGCCGATCGGCTTGCCGTGCAGGTCGCGGTTCAACCCGATCGCCGCGCCGGCGAGGGCGGCGATCCCCAGGCGCACGGCGATCTCGGACAGGTCGGTCAAGGCAGGTCTCCCGGTGGATGTGTCGCCGCAGGCGGCCGGCCCATCATAGGCAAGCCGGCCGCGGGCGCCGCGTGCATGCCGTCGGCTGGCCTCAGAGCGCGGCGCGCACGTCGTCCAGGCTGGGCGGATTGGCGCCGGCGCGGGTGCAGTTGATCGCCGCGGCGGCCACGCAGAACTGCAGCAGGCGCTCCAGCGCGGCCGGCTCGCTGCCCAGCG
>NZ_AQOI01000086.1:0-6619 GCF_000364665.1 Xanthomonas sp. SHU 199 | reverse complement strand
TTGGCCGATGGCCTGCCACGATAGCGGCTGCGCGTCGGCGATGCCCAGCGCCTGCGGATCGCCGATGCGCACCAGGCCGCTGCGGCCGCGCGTGGCCGCCGCCATCGCCTCGGCGCCGCGCCCGTAGCGGAACGCCGGATCGGCGCTCCACAGCCAGAAGCGCAGGTCCGGCGCGCTGGAGACGCTGGCCAGGCGCGTGCGCGCATGTGCGGCCAGCTCCGGCGAGCGGCTGTTGATCAGCATGTACTGCACCGCGTCCATGCGCGAGCGCAGTTCCTCGCGCTGGTGGCGGCGCAGTTCGTGCTCCAGCACTTGGTGCAGCACCAGCCCGATCAGGGCGAAGCCGAGCAGCGCGGTGGCCGCGAACAGGCCGGCCAGGCGCAGCGCGATCGAGGGCCGCGCCGGCGCGCTCACCCGCTCGCGTCCTCGCGTTCTTCCAGCACGTAGCCCATGCCGCGCACGGTGTGCAGCAGCGGGGCCTCGAACGGTACGTCGATCTTGGCGCGCAGGCGCTTGATCGCCACTTCCACCACGTTGGTGTTGCTGTCGAAGTTCATGTCCCAGACCATCTCGGCGATCGCGGTCTTGGACAGGATCTCGCCCTGGTGCCGGGCCAGCACCGCCAGCAGCGCGAATTCCTTGGCGGTCAGGTCCAGCCGCTGCCGGCCGCGCATGGCCTTGCGGCTGATCATGTCGATCTGCAGCTCGCCCACGCGCAGCAGCGTGCTCTCCTGGGCGCGGCCGCGCCGCGCCAGCACCTGCAGCCGCGCCAGCAGTTCGATGAAGGAGAACGGCTTGATCAGGTAGTCGTCGGCGCCCTCGCGCAGGCCCTTGACCCGGTCCTCGACGCTGTCGCGCGCGGTGAGCATGATCACCGGCGTGCTCTTCACCGAACGCAGCGAGCGCAGGATGGCGAAGCCGTCCAGGCCCGGCAGCATCGCGTCGAGCACGATCACGTCGAAGTCGTAGTGCAGGGCCAGGTGCTGGCCGTCGATGCCGTCGTAGGCCACGTCGACCGTGCAGCCCTGTTCGCTCAGTCCCTGCTGCAGGTAGTCGGCGGTCTTGCGCTCGTCTTCGACGATCAGCACCTTCATGGCTGCAGCGCCTCCGGCGCGGCAGTGCGTGCGCGACGTGCCTGGCGCCGCTGCATGTACCAGCCGTGCAGGCGGTCCAGGTACAGGTACACGATCGGCGTACTGAACAGGGTCAGCAGTTGCGACAGCAGCAGCCCGCCGACCATCGCATAGCCCAGCGGCCGCCGCAGTTCCGACCCGGCGCCATGGCTGAGCATCAGCGGCAGGCCGCCGAGCAGGGCGCACAGGGTGGTCATCATGATCGGCCGGAAGCGCATCAGGCAGGCCTCGAAGATCGCATCGCGCGAGGACAGCCCGCGTTCGCGTTCGGCATGCAGGGCGAAGTCCACCATCATGATCCCGTTCTTCTTGACGATGCCGATCAGCAGGATGATGCCGATCATCGCAATCACGCTCAAGTCGTAGCCGCCGGCCATCAGGATCAGCAGCGCGCCAACGCCGGCCGAGGGCAGGGTGGAGAGGATGGTCAGCGGGTGGATGTAGCTCTCGTAGAGCAGGCCGAGCACGATGTAGACCGCGATCAACGCCGCCAGGATCAGGTACGGCTGGGTGCGCAGCGAGGCGCTGAACGCCTGCGCCGTGCCCTGGAAGCTGCCGCTGAGCGTGGCCGGCACCCGCAGCTGCGCCTGCGTCTTTTGGATCGCGTCCACCGCATCGCCCAGCGCCGCGCCCGGCGCCAGGTTGAAGGAGATGGTCACCGCCGGGAACTGGCCCTGGTGGCTCACCGACAGGTAGCCGGTCTTGCTGGTGTCGAGCGTGGCGAAGGTGGACAGCGGCACCTGCTTGCCGGTCAACGGCGAGGTCAGGTACAGCCGCTGGAACAGCGACGGATCGCCCTGCAGCGCCGGCGTCACTTCCAGCACCACGTGGTAGCTGTTGAGCTGGGTGAAGTACTGCGCGACCTGGCGCTGGCCGATGGCGTCGTTGATGGTCGCGTCGATCTGCTGCGGGGTGATGCCGAAGCTGGCCGCGCGCTGGCGGTCGATGGTCAGGCTGGCGATCGGCGCGGCGTTCTGCTGGTCGGACGCGACGTCGGTCAGTTGCGGCAGCGCCCGAAATGCCTTCAGCAGTTTCGGTGCCCAGGTGTTGAGCTCGTCGAGGTTGGCGTCGGTCAGGGTGTATTGGTACTGGGTGCGGGCCAGGCGGCCGCCGACGTTGATGTCCTGCCCGGCCTGCAACAGGGTGACGCCCTGCACGTGCGCCAGGCGCTTGCGCAGCCGCGCGATCACCTGGTCGGCGCTGGCGGTGCGGCCTGCGTCCTTGGGTTTGAGCGCGATCGAGAAGGTGCCGGAGTTGAAGGTGCTGGCGCCGGTCTGCATGCCGAAGGACAGCACGTCCGGGTCGCGGCGGATGATGTCGGCCAGTTGCAGCATGCGCGTGCGCATCGCCGCCGAGGACGAATCCTGCGCCGAATCGGCGGTGCCGGAGATGAAGCCGGTGTCCTGCTGCGGGAAGAAGCCCTTGGGCATCACCACGAACAGCGCCACGCTGGTGGCCACGGTCAGTAGGAAGCTGGCCAGGGTCAGCCGCGGATGCCGCAGCACCGTCTCCAGGCCGCGCCGGTAGGCCGCCAGCAGCGCGTCGAAGCCGCGCTCGAACGCGCGCGCCAGGCGCCCCTGCGCCTGCTCGGCGTGTGGCTTGAGCAGGCGCGCGCACAGCATCGGGGTCAGGGTCAGCGACACCAGCAACGACACCAGGATGGTCAGGCTCACGGTCACCGCGAACTCGCGGAACAGGCGGCCGACGATGCCGCCCATCAGCAGCAGCGGGATGAACACCGCCACCAGCGACACCGAGATCGAGACCAGGGTGAAGCCGATCTCGGCCGCGCCCTGCAGCGCCGCCTGCAGCGGCGCCATGCCGTCCTCGATGTGCCGGTAGATGTTCTCCAGCATCACGATGGCATCGTCGACCACGAAGCCGACGGCGATGGTCAGGCCCATCAGCGACAGGTTGTCCAGGCTGTAGCCGAGCACGTACATCAGCGCGGCGGTACCGAGGATCGCCAGCGGCACGGTCAGGCTCGGGATCAGGGTGACCACCGCGCTGCGCAGGAACACGAAGATCACCGCCACCACCAGCACGATCGACAGCAGCAGGGTGAACTCCACGTCCCTGACCGAGGCGCGGATGTTCTGCGTGCGGTCGGCGAGGATCTTGACGCTGACGCTGGGCGGGATCGAGGCCATCAGCCTGGGCAGCGCGGCCTTGACCTGTTCCACCGTGTCGATGACGTTGGCGCCGGGCTGCTTGGTGATGGCGATCATGATCGCGCGGCCGTCGACGATGCCGCTGTCGGCCGGCGCGGCGGCGCCGGCGAAGCCCCACGCGGCGATCTTGGCGTTCTCCGGCCCGTCCACCGCGGTGCCGACGTCGCGCACGCGGATCGGCGCGCCGTTGCGCCAGGCCAGCACCGCGTCGTTCCAGGCCTGGCTCTGCAGCAACTGATCGTTGGTGGAGACGGTGAAGGCCTGGCGCGCGCCGTCGATCGAGCCGGTGGCCGCGTTCACCGTGGTGGTGGCGATCACCGAGCGGATGTCCTCCAGGCTCAGGCCAAGCGCCGCCAGCTTGGCCGGATCCACCTGCACGCGCACCGCCGGCTTCTGCGCACCGTACAGGTTGACCAGGCCGACCCCGGAGATGCGCGAGATCTGCTGCGCCAGCACGTTGTCGGCGTAGTCGTTGACCTGGGTCAGCGGCAACACCCGCGACTGCACCGCCAGGATCAGCGACGCCGATTCGGCCGGATTGATCTTGCGGAAGCTCGGCGCGCTCGGCAGCCCGCTCGGCAACTGCCCGGACGCGGCGTTGATCGCGGTCTGCACATCGAGCGCGGCAGCGTCGATGTTGCGGTCCAGGTCGAACTGCAGCGTCACCTGGGTCGAGCCGAGCGCGCTGGTCGAGGTCATCTGGCTCAGGCCCGGGATCAGCGACAGCTGCCGCTCCAGTGGCTGCGCCACGTTCGAGGCCATGGTCTGCGGGCTGGCGCCGGGCAGGCTCGCCGAAACCTGGATGGTGGGGAAATCGACCTGCGGCAACGGCGCCACCGGCAGCAGCGGCCAGGCCACCAGGCCCAGCAACAGCAGCGCCATGGCCAGCAGCGAGGTGCCGATCGGGCGTTTGATGAAGGCCGCCGAGACGCTCACGCGTGCGCTCCCGCCGCGGCCGGTTTGGCGTGCCTGGCCGGCTTGGCCTCCACCACCTTCGCCCCCGGATGCAGCCGGTACTGCCCATCCACCACCACGCGCTGGCCGGCCTGCACGCCCTGGCCGATCACGGTCTCGCCATCGGCCTCGTCCAGCACCTGCACCGGTTGGTCGCGCACGCTGCCGTCGCTGCCGACCACGTACACGAACTCGCCGTCCTGGCTGCGCTGCACGGCCGCGCTCGGCACCACCAGCGCGCCGCTGCGCATGCCCAGGGTGATGCGCGCATCCACCGTCTGCCCCGGCCACAGCGTGTGCCCGGAATTGGGGAAGTGCGCCTTCATCGCGATGGTGCCGGTGCTGGTGTCGATCTGGTTGTTGAGCAGGGCCAGCGTGCCGTGCGCCAGCACCTGTCCGCTGCCGTGGTCGACCGCGTCCACGCCCACGCTGGCCGGTGCGGCCTGCAGTGCGCGGTTGATCTGCTGGAACGTGCTTTCCGGCAGGGTGAACTGCACGGCGATCGGGTCGATCTGGTTCAGCACCACCAGGCCGCCGGCATCGTTGGCGTGGACGATGTTGCCCGGATCCACCAGGCGCGCGCCGGCGCGGCCGTCGATCGGCGCGCGGATGGTGGTGAAGTCCAGTTGCACCCGCGCGTTGTCGATCGCCGCCGCATCGCTCTGCAGGGTGGCGCGCAGTTGCGTGACCAGCGCCTTCTGCGTGTCCAGGGTCTGGCGGGTGGTGGCGTTGTCCTGCAGCAGTTGCGTGTAGCGCTGCAGGTCGGCCTGCGCATTGCCCAGCTGTGCCTTGTCCTTGGCCAGTTGCGCGGTGGCCGCGGCCAGTTGCGCCTGGTCGATGCGCGGATCCAGTCGCGCCAGCACCTGCCCCGCCTTGACGTCCTGGCCTTCGCTGAAGCCCACGTCGATCAGTTGCCCATCGATGCGCGAGTGCACGGTCACCGAGGCGATCGGCAGCACCGTGCCGATCCCGGTCTGGCGGATCGGCACGTCCTTGCGCAGCACCGGCGCGCTGGTCACCGGCACCGGCGGCGTGGCCTTGGTCGGTGCATGGCGCGGGCGCAACCACACCGCCAGCAGCAGCGCGACCAGCACTGCGGCGGCGGCGAATGGCCAGCGCCGCCGTGGCATGGCATGGCGCGGTGGCGGATCGGCAGGGCGGGTGGGCGCGGCGGTGGACATGGGCTACTCCGGGAGGACAGGAGCCGGCGTGGCGCCCGGCGAGGCGCCGCGCACGGCGGGGAGACGGGCGCTGTCCCAGTCGCCGCCCAGCGCGACCAGCAGCGCGACCTGGGCGCCGAACTGGCGCGCTTGCACCTGCAGCAACGTGCGTTGCGCGTCCAGCGCGTTGGCCTGGGCGGTGATCACCGTGCTGTACAGCGCGGTGCCGGCCCGGTACTGGTCCAACAGCACGCGCTCGGCCTGCTGCGCGGCGTCGGCGGCGCGCCGCTGTTGCTGCTCCTCGCGCGCCAATTCGCGCGTGGCGGCGAGCTGGTCCTCCACGCCCTGGAACGCGCTCAATACGGTCTGCCGGTAGCTGGCGGCCGCGGCATCGAACACGGCTTGCGCCTGCGCGCGTTGCGCGTGGCGGGCGCCGCCGTCGAACAGCGTGCCGGCCAGCGCTGCGCCCACCGCCCAGACCCGGTTCGGCACGCTCAGCAGCGAGGCCAGCCCGGCGCCGTCGTAGCCGCCGCTGGCGCTCAGCGACAGGGTCGGGAACCAGGCCGCCACGGCGATGCCGATGCCGGCATTGGCCGCAGCCATGCGCCGTTCGGCGCCGGCGATGTCCGGGCGCCGCTGCAGCAGTACCGAGGGCAGCGCTTGCGGGGTCGGCGGCAGCGCCGGCAAGGGTGCGTCGCTGACCGCCAGCGAGAATTCGGCTGGGGTGTGGCCGAGCAGCACCGCCAGCGCGTGGTCCAGTTGCCGGCGCGACAGCGCCAGATCGGTCGATGCGGCTTCGGTGCTGTGCAGGGTGGCCTCGGCCGCGGCGACATCGGCGTCGCTGGCAACGCCGGCGCGCACACGGGCCTGGGTCAGCCGCAGCGCGTCGCGATAGCCGGCCAGGGTGCGCTGGTACAGCGCCAGGGTCTGGTCGTCGAAGCGCAGCTGCAGGTAATCGGCGACCACCGCGGCCTGCAGCGACAGCCGCGCCTGCGCCAGATCGGCGGCGCTGGCCTGGGCGTTGTCGCCGGCCTGTTCGACGCTGCGCCGGACCTTGCCCCAGAAGTCAGGCTCCCAACTGGCGCTGAGCCCCAGCGTATCGGCGTCGCGCAGCCCCGGCTTGGGGGTGACGCTGCGCTCGCGCGTGGCCGCGGCCTGCACGCCCAGCGTCGGCGCCTCGGCCGCCCGCGCGCTGCCGACC
>NZ_AQOI01000085.1:0-5347 GCF_000364665.1 Xanthomonas sp. SHU 199 | reverse complement strand
AAAAGTAACTCGCCCGAAAGGGCGAAAGCCTTTGCTCTTGACTGATGTATCAGATGAAGTGAGCTGCAGTAGCGGCTTCAGCCGCGACGCGCGACGCGCCAGCCTCGCTATGCCCCTGGGACGATGGCCCCCTGCATCGCGGCAGCCGCCGGTCACGGCGTCGGGACTGAAGTCCCTCCCACAACACGTGTCTGCGCGTGACGCATACGTTGGCGATGCCCACCCGTAGGAGCAGCTCCTACGCTCCCAAGACCCCCGAGCAAACCTGCCGCCCATCCCAAATCCCATGGCAGCCCCGCCCCGGCTCTGCTAAAGTCCGCGCCCAGCGCTGCCGCGTCCGGCAGCCAGGCACAGCCGCCGCCATGCCTTCAACCGTGAGTCTTTCGGGGGAAGTGGTGTATGCGCGTCGCGCGGTCCGTGTTGTCCTTATGCGTGGTATCCGTCTTGCTGAGCTGGGCGCCGCCAACGCGCGCTGCCGGCGCCGATGTCGCGCCGCCTCCTGATCCCACCACCCTCGACCAGATCGTCGTCACCGGCGAGAAGAGCGGGCGCAGCGTGCAGGACACCACCAGCTCGGTCGCCGTCACCACCGAAGCGCGCATCGAGCAGGAGAACCTGCAGAACGCCTACGAGGTGTTCAACCGCACGGCCAACATGGCCCAGACCTACGGCGATGCCGGCTTCAGCATCCGCGGCATCCGCAACATCGACGGCGGCAGCGATGCGCCGCTGGCCACCATCTACCTGGACGGCGCCGCCCTGCCGTGGAAGGCGATCAGCTGGGCGCCGCTGAGCCTGTGGGACCTGCAGCAGGTGGAGGTCCTGCGCGGTCCGCAGTCCACCCTGCAGGGCGAGAACGCCCTGGCGGGCGCGATCGTCCTGCGCACCGCCGAGCCGACCATGGACTGGCAGGGCAAGCTGCGCGTGCTGGCCTCCGATCCCTCCGACCGCAGCCTGGCCGGCGCGATCGGCGGCCCGATCGTCGCCGACGAACTGGCGTTCCGCGCCTCGGTGGAGCAGCGCAGCTTCGACGGCTACACCTGGAACCTCACCCGCCAGGCCGCCGACGATGCACAGGTCTCGGCGATCTACCGCGGCAAGCTGCTGTGGACGCCGTCGGCGATCGCCGGGCTGAAGGTGCAGCTGGGCTATACCCGCTCGCACCGCACCGGCCCGTACATGTACAGCTACGTGCGCACCGACCTGCCCGATTACTTCGAACACCGTTACGCCACCAACAACACCCCGGACCGCACCCGCAGCGACAGCGACATCGTCACCCTGCAGGCCGACTACGCGCTCTCCGACGCCTGGTCGCTGTCCTCGGTCAGCGCCTGGAACAAGGTCACCTCGTCCAGCCTGTGGGACATGGACCATGGCCCGGACAACGCCGGCTACGCGCGGCGCCAGCTCGACGACACCACCGCCTCGCAGGAACTGCGCCTGCACTACGCCGGCACCGCGGTGCAGGGCCTGATCGGCGCGTACTGGGCGCGGCACGTGGAAGACAACGACGCGCAACTGCTGAACAACGTCGCCACGCCGACCACCACCATCGCCGGCCTGCTGCGCAGCGCCGGCTTCCCGGCCGCCACCGCCACCGCGATCGCCACCCGCTACGCGCAGGCGCTGCCGGTGATTCCGGTCGACTACGTCAGCGCCAGCCCGACCCGCTCCAGCAACCGCGCGCTGTTCGCCGACGGCCAGTGGCAGGTGGGCAGCGGGTTCTCGCTGCTGGGCGGGTTGCGCTACGACCGCCAGCGCTACGCCATGGCCTCCGACACCACCGCGGCCTTCGCCGGCCGCTATCCCGATCCGGCCGCCTTCGCCGCCAGCGGCACCGCGCTGTACCGGGCCATCGTCGCGATCAACCAGGGCGTGGCCGGCATCGTGCGCTCGGCCAACGGCGAGGTGGCCTGGAACACGCGCGACTTCGACGCGCTGCTGCCCAAGCTCGGCATGCGCTACGACTGGAACCCGGACCTGTCGACCAGCCTGGTGGTGCAGCGCGGCTACCGCTCCGGCGGCTCCAGCTTCAACTCGGCGCGCAGCCAGGCCTTCCCCTACGACCCGGAATACACCTGGAACTACGAAGCCGCGCTGCGCTCGCAGTGGCTGGACCGGCGCCTGACCCTCAACGCCAACGCCTACTACATCGACTGGAAGGACAAGCAGACCACCGCCTACTTCGGCCTCAACAGCTTCGACTACAACACCGTCAACGCCGGCCGCGCGCATCTGTACGGGGCCGAGCTGGAGGCCAGCCACCGCCCCAACGAGGCGTTCGACTGGTACGGCTCGCTGGGCTATGCGCGCACCCGCTACGACAGCTTCGCCACCATCGCCGGCGCCTCGGTGATCGACTACGCCGGCCGCGAGTTCGCCTACGCGCCGCACTGGACCGCGGCGCTGGGCGCCAACTGGCGCTTCGCCGAGGGCTGGCTGGCCAACCTCAACGCCAGCTTCCGCGACCGCGTCTACACCGACATCGGTGCCGGCGCCGTGCAACTGGCCTCGCGCACCGTGGTCAACGCCAAGTTCGGCTACGAGAACCTGGACTGGAGCGCGTGGATCTTCGCCAACAACCTGCTCGACCGCCATTACATGCAGTACCGCTGGGCCACCGATCCGGTCGCGATCCTGGGCGCGCCGCGTGTGGTCGGCATCGGCTTCGAGGCGCGCTGGTGATGCTCGCCTTTGCCACCGTCGCCTATCTGCTCGCCGCCGCGCTGGCGGCGCTGGCGTTCTACCTGGCCACCGCGCACCAGCGGCTGCGTCCGGCCTGGCATCGGCACGCGCGCGCGCTGCGCGTGGCCGGCACGCTGCTGTGCGTGGCCGCATTGGGTGCGGCGATTTCGGCGCTGGGCGTGTGGGCCGGCGTGTTCGCCGCGCTGAGCGCGACGATGCTGGCGGCGGTGGCCCTGCCGTACCTGGATGCGTGGCGACAATTGCACCAAGGGGCTGGCGATGTGGGCTAGGTGGCTGGCGGCGATCGTGCTGGGCCTGCCGCTGGCGGTGGGCGTCATCGGCTTGTGCGTGCTGCTGTGGCCGGGCGACCTGCAGGTGCATACGTTGCCCTGGCTGTTGCTGGTGTTCCCGCTGTGGGTCGGCGCCATGTCGCTGGCTTTCGTGTTTCCCAGCGGCGCGCGCGCGTGGCTGTGGCTGGGCGCTGCGACCGCACTGTGCTACGTGGCGCTTTACCTGCTCAAGGCCACCCACCTCGTGCAGGTGACCCCATGAAGGCCGCGACCCTGCGCCAGTTCCTGTCGGCGCACAGCTGGATGGGCCTGCTCGCCGGCATGGCCCTGTTCATCGCCTTCTACGCCGGGGCGATCAACGTGTTCACCCACGACCTGGAGCAGTGGCCGCGCCCGGCCGCGGTGCAGGCCCCGGCATTGCCGCCGGAGCAGGCCGCGCAGGCGCTGGCCGATGCGGTGCTGGCGCGGCATCCGGCGCTGGCCGAGTCGTACACGCTGATGCTGCCCGGCGAGGGCCGCACGCAGCCGCAGTTGTTCGCGTTCGGGCCGGCCGCGGAGCAGGCCTTCGGCGGCATGGTGCAGTTCCAGCCCGGTGCCGACGGGCAGCCGGTGCAGCTGCCGCAGCGCAGCGGCTTCGTCGCGTTCCTGTACGACCTGCACTTCACTGCCGGGCTGCCGCGCACCTTCGGCACCTACCTGTTCGGCGTGGTCTGCCTGCTGTACGGGGTGGCCCTGGTCAGCGGCGTGGTGCTGTACGCGCCGGTGCTGCTCAAGGACCTGTTCGCGCTGCGCCGCGGCCGCAACGTCAAGCGCTTGTGGCAGGACGCGCACAACGCCATCGGCATGCTGTCGCTGCCGTTCCACGTGATCTTCGCCTGGTCCGGCGCGGTGCTGACCCTGGGCGTGCTGCTGCTGGCGCCGTTCCAGTACCTGGTGTTCGACGGCAAGCTGATGCAGGTGCTGCAGCCGGACTTCGAACTGGCGCCGCACGTGCAGCCCGCGCACGTGCCTGCGCCGATGCTGCCGGTGGCCGAGCTGGTGGCACGGGCGCGCGCGGCCAATCCCGGCTTCGTGCCGGAGAGCCTGTCCTTCCACGATGCCGGCGACGCCAATGCGCAGGTGGAGCTGTACGGCCGCCAGGAGCAGCGCCGGCTCAACACGCTCGGCGGCGTGGCGCTGCGCGCGGCCGACGGCAAGGTGTTGCGGGTGCTGTCGCCGCAGACCATGTCGCCGGGCGTGGCCGCGCTGCGCGGCCTGCAGACCCTGCACTTCGGCGACTACGGGCGCTGGCCGCTGCAATGGCTGTACTTCCTGCTCGGGCTCGGCGGCGCGTTCCTGTTCTACAGCGGCAACCTGCTGTGGGTGGAAGCGCGGCGGAAGCGCCGCCAGGTTGCGCAGCCGTTGCGCACCCACGTCATGGCGCGGCTGACCGCCGGCGTCTGCCTGGGCTGCGTGGCCGGAGTGTCGGCGCTGTTCGTGGCCGCGCGCCTATTGCCGCCGGGGATGGAGCGCGGGGCGTACTACGCCGTGTTCGCGCTCGGCGTGGCCTGGTCGCTGCTGCGGCCGACCGCCCGCGGCGCCTACGAACTGCTGCTGGCCTGTGCGGTGCTGACCGCGCTGGTGCCGCTGGCCGGGTTGCGCGGCGCCGCTGGCTGGGTGGCGCCGTGGAGCAGCGGGACGCTGCTGGCCATCGACGCCTGCGCGCTGGCGCTGGCCTGGGCCTACTGGCAGATGGCGCGCGCCGCGTATCGCCGCGGGCAGGGCGGCGATCCACACAGCGTGTGGGCGTTCCCGCCGCCGCGCTGACGCTCGCCCTGCCGTGCCAAGGCGGCGCGGCAGGGCGCTGCTGTCACGCAACCGATCGTCCCAAAAGTGGACAATCACGCGCCGGTGCTTTTTCATGGTCTCGACGTGGGCACCGCAGCGTCCGCGCGAAACCGAATCGGGTGACACGATCTGATGTGATCTGATCCGCACTTCGCGCCGCGTTGCCGTCGACAGGGGACTGCATGCACGAGCGTTACCAGGAGCCATACGACGCACCGCCGGGCGAGGCCTACGCGGCGCAATTGCGCAAGGGATTCGCCGCGCTGCGTTTCGATCCTCCGCTGGAACGGGCGTACCGCCACTACACCGCCGCCACGCTGGGCTTCGCGCAGCGCGTTGCGGCCTCGCTGGGCGTGTTGATCGCGCTGCTGCTGCTGGGCTGGGACGCGGTGCATTTCGGCTGGCGCGGCGGCGGCCTGCTCGGCTATGCGGTGGCGGTGCGCGTGGCGACCCTGCTGGCGTTGCTGTGGGTGGCGGCGGCGATCCACCGCGCCGACACGCACGGCCCCGGCCGCGCCGCGCTGTTGCTGCTGGTCGGCGGC
>NZ_AQOI01000084.1:0-2516 GCF_000364665.1 Xanthomonas sp. SHU 199 | reverse complement strand
CATCGGCTACCCGCCGCAGGAACTGCGCTATGCGGCGGCGGTGATGACCCTGGTGATCGTGGCCGGCTTCTTCCCGTTGGGCATGGCGTTGTGGCAGAGCGTGGCGGTGGCGCTGCTGCTGTGCGCGATCAGCGCCGTGGCCGGCCACCTGCTGTTGGACGGAGCAGCGCACGATGCCTACCTGCGCCTGCAGTGGCTGCTGTGGACCGCGGTGCCGGTCGGTGCGGCCGGCGGCTACCTGCGCGAACACTCGCGCCGCGAAGGCTTCCTGCAGCGGCGGGTGCGCGACGACGAGGCCTTGCGCGACGCGCTCACCGGCCTGGGCGACCGCCGCCGCTTCGACGAACACCTGGCGGTGGCGCTGGCCGAGCGCGGGCGCCTGCAGCGCGGGCTGGCGCTGATCCTGGTCGAACTCGACGGCTTCGCCGCACTGAACCAGCGCAGCGGCGCCGGGGCCGCCGACCGCGCGGTGCTGGAGGTGGCCGAGGCCATGCAATGTCTGCTGCGGCCGCTCGATGTGGCCATGCGCATCGGTGCCGACCGCTTCGCCCTGGTGCTGTACGACGCCAGCGGCGCGCACCTGCGCCAGGTGGCGCCGGCGCTGCGCGACATGGTCGAGGTGATGGCAATCGCGCAGGATGCGGCGGATGCACAGCCGTTGACGGTCAGCGTCGGTGCGCTGCTGGCCACGCCCGAGGACACGCCGGCCACGCTGATGCAACGGGCCGAGGCATTGCTGGATTCCGCGCGCGCCGTCCGCAACCGCGTGGTGCTGGCCGAGGACACCGGTTGGTAGCGCGGTGATCCGGCGCACCAGCCCTCGCGACCGACGCCGCCGCAGCCGCCGCCACTGTGGGAGGGACTTCAGTCCCGACGCAGCACACCCACCGACCTGGCAAGCGCGCCTCTGCTTTCGACAGGCGCGCACGGGTGTTTCGTCACGGCCACGCGCGTCGCGCGCGGCGATCGTGGCACCGCCTCAGAACGTCCCCCGCTGCACGAACGGCACCTGCGCGTAGAGCCGGCGCTCGCCGCCGCGCGGGTCGTGCGCCAGGCGGCTGTCGGTGTCGAACAGCAGGGTTTCGCGCTGGGCCAGCGAGTACGGTTCCCAGCGCGGCAGGCCGGCGTGGTTGGGATCGCCGTGGCGGGCGAAGGCCAGCAGCGCTGCGCTCATCGCATCGGCCATGCGCTGCGCGCCGGCGCCATCGCCGGTGCGCGATCCGGGCTGGCGGATGTTGTCGAACACCAGCGGGATGTCCAGGGTGTGGAAGGCGCCGAACTTGCCGCCGTCCAGTGGCGAACCCCAGTCCAGTTGGTAGACCCAGGTCGGCGCGCCCTGCCGCGCGCGCGCCTCGGCTTCCTCGACCGCGCCACGCCAGGAGCGGCCGGCGGTGGTGGCGGCGAAGAACACCTCGCTCGGCGTGTAGTGCGGATACAGCCGCCGGTACTCGGCGATCACCACCTGCGGCGACAGGTCCACGTACTGCTCCTGCGCCAGCTTGGCCGGCAGCGCGTCCCAGGTCAGCGCGAAGTTGGCCGGATCGTGGCCGAGGAAGGCGCGGGTCTCGTCATGGGTGTTGCCGATCACCATCGGGATGCGCGCCGACTGCGGCGGCGCGTCCGGCCAGAACGGATGCCGGTGCAGCACTTGCGCATCCAGCACCGGGCCCAGGTACAGCGCGGTGTCCTCCGCGCGCGATGGATCGCGGATGCGGGTGGCCTCGAGCACGCGCTGCAGTGGCAGCGAGCGCAGCGCGTCCAGTTGCGCTGGCTCCAGCTGCAGGGCTTGCAGCAGCAACTGCGCGCGCTGGCCGGCGGCACGTGGCCCGGCGGCGGTGACCTGTTGCCCGCTCATGGTCCAGGCGCGGTGGAACAGGCCCTGCGCGGCCGGCATCGCCATCAGCGTGGCGATCTTGGCGCCGCCGCCGGACTGGCCGAACACGGTGACGTTGCCGGCATCGCCGCCGAACTCGGCCGCGTGCGCGCGCACCCACTGCAGCGCCTGCACCAGGTCGAGCTGGCCGACGTTGCCGGAGGCGGCATAGGCCTCACCTCCGAACGGCGCCAGGTACAGATAGCCGAAGGCGTTGAGGCGATGATTGACGCTGACCACCACCACGTCGCCGCGCTGGCACAGGCGCACGCCGTCGTACAGCGGGTCGCTGCCGGAGCCGTTGTTGTAGGCGCCGCCGTGGATGTAGAACAGGATCGGACGCTTCGCACCGTCGCGCAGGCCCGGGGTCCAGACGTTGAGGAACAGGCAGTCCTCGCTGACCGGCTCGGACCCGCGCTGCGGCGCCGATGCGCCGTAAGTGCTGCAGTCGCGCACGCCGTGCCAGGGCCGTTCCTGCAGCGCCGGCTGGAAGCGTCGCGGCGCGGTGTCGGCGCCGTAGGGAATGCCCTTGAACACGCACACGCCCTGCTCACGCACGCCACGGATGCGGCCGCTGCGGGTGCGCGCCAGCGGCGCCGCCCGCAGCGGCACCGAGGCCGGCGCCAGACCGGGCAGCGCGCCA
>NZ_AQOI01000083.1:0-8875 GCF_000364665.1 Xanthomonas sp. SHU 199 | reverse complement strand
TGGCTCGGCGCGATGCAGCAGGTGGCGGCGCAGTTCGCCGGTCGCGACGCCAGCAGTGCCGACGTCGCCGACGCCTGGAAGCGACAGGTACAGGGTCAACGCGAGCAATTGCTGCAGTGGCTGCTGGGTGCGGTGCGCGGGGCCGGTCAGGCCGGGATCGACCCTTTGCTGCAGCAGGCGGCGCAGTGGCTGCAGGGCCTGCAACGCGACAGTGGCCCATGGTTGCAGATGCCCGGGTTCGGCCCGGCGCGCAATCACCAGGCACGCTGGCGGGCGCTGGCCAAGGCCCAGCAGGACTATCAGGCGCAGTTGCAGGCCTATCTGGGACTGCTGCAGGGCGCCATCGACCGCGCCTTCGGCCTGTTCGAGGAGAAGCTGCGCGCGCACGAGGATCCGGGCCGGCAACTGACCAACGCGCGGGCGATGTTTGATCTGTGGATCGACGCGGCCGAGGAAGCGTACGCGGCGGCCGCGCTGTCGCCGGAGTTCCGCCAGGTCTACGCCGACGTCGCGAACGCGCAGATGCGCCTGCGCGCCCTGCTGCAGCGCGAGACCGAGCAGGTGTGCGAGCAGGTGGGCCTGCCCACGCGTACCGAACTGGATGCCGCGCATCGGCGCATCGCCGACCTGGAACGCCGGCTGCGGCGACTGGAGCGCGGCGAAGGGCAGGGCGCGACTGCCGCGGCCGGACCTGCACCGGTTGCTCCGGCCCCGGCTGCGCCGCAGAAGAGCTCTCGGAAGACCGCGGCCAAGTCGGCCCCTGTGCGGGCGGCAGCCGCCGCGCCCAAATCCAAATCCAAATCCAACGCCGCCACGCCAGCGAAGGCCACGCCCGCCGCCACGTCGCGGCGGGCCGGGACCACGCCGGCGGCACGCCGGAGTCGCGCATGAAGGGGCCGCTGAGTTTCAGCAGCGACGATCTGGTCCAGGAAACCCTGGAACTGCAGCGCAAGCTGCTCGAAGGCCTGCGCGTGCTGCCGGGCCTGGACACGGTGGACTACGGCGCCACCGCGCGGCAGGCAGTGTGGCGCGACGGCAAGGTGGTGCTGTACCGCTTCGTCGGCGAACGCCCGCCCACCGCCAAGGTGCCGCTGCTGATCGTCTATGCCCTGGTCAACCGCCCGTACATGGTCGACCTGCAGGCCGACCGCTCGCTGGTGCAGGGGCTGCTGGCGCTGGGCGAGGACGTCTATGTGCTGGACTGGGGCTACCCGGACCGCTCCGAGCGCTACCTGACGCTGGAGGACTACCTGCTGCGCTACATCGACGGCGCGGTGGACCATCTGCGCTCCGCCGGCGGCGGCGCGCCGGTCAACGTGCTCGGCATCTGCCAGGGCGGGACGTTCTCGCTGTGCTACGCGGCTTTGCAGCCGGAGAAGGTGCGCAACCTGGTCACCATGGTCACGCCGGTGGATTTCCACACCCCGGACAACATGCTGTCCAACTGGGCGCGCCAGGTCGATGTCGACCTGTTCGTGGACACGCTGGGCAACGTGCCGGCGGACCTGATGAACGTCAGCTACCTGATGCTCAAGCCGTTCCGCCTGAACCTGCAGAAGTACGTCGGCCTGCTCGACATCCTCGACGATCCGCGGGCGCTGGAGGACTTCCTGCGCATGGAGAAATGGATCTTCGATTCGCCGGATCTGGCCGGCGAGACCTTCCGCGAGTTCGTCAAGCAGTTCTATCAGGACAACGCGCTGATGCACGGGCGCGCGCGCATCGGTGCGCACACGGTGGACCTGGGTCGGGTCACCATGCCGGTGCTCAACGTCTATGCCGAGCAGGACCACCTGGTGCCGCCGGACGCGTCGCGTGCGCTGCGCGGCGTGGTCGGCAGCCGCGACTACGCCGAACTGAGTTTCCGCGGCGGCCATATCGGTATCTACGTCTCCGGCCGCGCCCAACGCGAAGTGCCGGCGGCGCTGCATCAGTGGCTGGCCGAGCGCGATGGCGGGCACTGAGCGCCAGCGGCGACGCGTCGTGCCGCCAGGGGCGCGTCTTGCTGGCGTCGTCTTGGCGGTGGCGCTGGCTTGGCTGAGCGTGGAGCGCGGCATCGCTGCGCCTGCGGCCGCGGCCGACCGTGAAATCCGCGGACTGCTGGCGGCGTTGCAGTCCTCGCCGTGCCGGTTCCAGCGCAACGGGACCTGGTACTCCGGTCGCGAGGCCGAGGCGCATCTGCAGCGCAAGTATGCGGCACTGCGTTCGCGCGACCTGGTGGACAGCGCCGAGCAGTTCATCGCGCGCGGCGCCAGCCGCAGCAGCGTCAGCGGAAGCGCCTACCGTGTCGCCTGTCCTGGCCGGCCGGAGCAGTAGGCGGCGGCCTGGTTCGAGCAACAATTGGCGGCATTGCGCCGTCACGCCGCGCCCGCGCCGGCGCGCGTAGAGTGAGCCGGCCGCCGTCGCTGGAGCCGCTGCCATGTCGCAACCCCGTTCGCTGTCGCGCTCGTTGAACGACCGCATGATCGCGGGCGTGATGGGCGGGATCGCCCACCGCTTCGGCTGGAATGCGACCCTGCTACGGGTGCTGTACGTGGTCGGGTCGATCGTCTCGGCCGCCTTCCCCGGCATCCTGGTCTATCTGATCCTGTGGCTGCTGATTCCCAACGAAGCCGATTGACGCGGCCGCTGTCGCGGGTCTGGCGCCGTGCCGGCATCGCCGTCGGCGTCCTCTGGACCTCGCCGAACACTGTCCTGGGCATGCTCGTCGGGACCATCGCGCTGGCCTTCGGTGCGCGCCTGCGCTTCAGCCGACGCGAACTGGCGCTGGTGTTCGAACGCGTGCCGATGCGGCCACGCGGGGCGATGACGCTGGGCAACGTGATCCTGCTCAGCTCAGACGATCTGGACGTGGCCTGCGCCACCTACGAACACGCTGCCGGTCGTTGCCGGCATCCTGCGGTACGGCTCGGCGACCACGAACGTGCGCACGTGCTGCAGTACATGCTGCTCGGGCCGCTGTTCCTGCCGGTGTACCTGGCCTGCGGCGGGGTCAGCGTGCGCAATCCATTGGAACGCGCCGCCGATCGCTATGCGCTGTACGGTCGGGGTTGGTGGCCGGGGACGGGTTGAGCGCGTGGCGTCCGCAAACCGCTGCTTTCGCAATGCACGACGTTGCCGCGCAGGAGCGGCTTCAGCCGCGACGGGCTTTCCCGGGAACGCCCCGGTCGCGGCTGAAGCCATTCGTACGGATGTACCAGTGGCGCTTGTTGGTGGCTCGGGTCAGTCGAGCCGGGAAAAACCGAACAGGCGCTTGAGCGGGTGCGCATGCCGCTCGATCTGGGCGCGCAGCAGGCCGGCGCCGATCATGCTGTAGGTGATGCCGTTGCCGCCGTAGGCCATGGCGAACTGCACGCGCGGGCCGTGCTGCGGGTGCGGGCCGAAGAACGGCAGGCCGTCCTCGGTCTCGGCGAAGGTGCCGGCCCAGGCGAAGGTCGGCTGCAGCTCCAGTCCCGGCATCACCTTGGCGATCTTGCGCGACAGCGTGCGTGCCTTGCTGTCCACGCGCGCGTCGCGGCGCGCCGGCACGTCCACGCTGTCGTCCTCGCCGCCGGCGACGATGCGGCCGTTGCCGGTGCTGCGCAGGTATAGATACGGCCGCGCACTTTCCCAGATCATGGTGTCGCGCAATGGGCCGAGGACGGAAGGCTCGAGCGGGTCGCTGACGAAGGCATAGCTGCTGCGGTTGCGGGCCACGCGTTGATCCAGCCAGTGCTGGTTGGCGTAGCCGGCGGCCATCACCACATGGCCGGCGCGCACCTGCGCGCCCTGATCGGTGTGCAGGGTCACGCCGCGGCCAGTGACCACGATCCGTGCGATGCGGGTGCGGTCGTAGACGCCGACGCCGCGTCGGAAGGCGCGGCCGAGCAGGCGATAGGTGAGGCGGTACGGATCCACCCGTGCCGCCTGGTGGCTGAGGATCGCGCCGTGCGCCTGCAGGCCGTAGTCCGCGTCCAGCGTTTGCGCGTCCAGCCATTCCACGTCCAGGCCGTGTCGCGCGCGCACTTCCAGTTCTTCCAGCAGCACCCGTACGTGGCGGCGTTTGCTGGCGTAGTACAGGCTGTCGTTCCAGCCGAAGTCGACATCGCGCAGCGGCCGGACCAGGTCGCGCAACTGCTCCAGCGCCTGCGCGCAGGCGCCGTAGGCGAGGGCGGCGGCAGGTTCGCCATAGCGCTTGGCCAGATCGATCAGATGGGTGTCGATCTCGTACTGCAGCAGGGCGGTGCTGGCCGCGGTGCTGCCCCAGCCGATGTCGCGCTGCTCCAGGACCGTCACGGCATGCCCGTGCGCGCTTAGTTCTTCGGCGATCAAGGCGCCGGTGATACCGCCGCCGACGACCGCGACATCGCAGCGCACGTCGTCGCGCAGCTGCGGAAAGCTCTGCATCAGGCCGTTGCGGACCGACCAGAAGGGATAACCGCTCTTGAGATCCATGACGCCCCGGCGCAGAAAGGATGTGCGACTTAGGCGCAGGTCCGGTTAAGTCTGCGTGAGCCGCCGCGGACGTCATGTTCGGGCAAACAGCCGCGATTAATCTCGGTGCAGAAGTCCCTCACATGGCGCTGTGTATGGTGCGCGCCAGTTCCACGAATTCCCTGTAGAGGAAGCGTCATGTCGGTCGTTCTGTATATCGGTGGCAGCAAGGACGGAGAGAAGGGCGTCGTGCCCTACGGGTTCCGCAAGTCCATGAAGGAAACCGAGGCAGGCCCGGAGATCTATGTCGAGCGCGTGCTGGCATTGAGCGATCGGCAGGTGCGGATCATGGCGCTGGAGTCGCTGCAGGACGATATCGTGGTAGAACGCCTGCACAGGTATTATTCGCGTTGACGCCGGCGTGCGAACCCCGGTGTGGCCGCCCGCCTAGGCGGGCCAGCGACGGTTCGCATCGACCTGCCACCGACCATGCCCGCACCAGAAATCAGCAACAACCCGGCGCCGCCGACGACCGTCGACCCGAACGCCCCCACCGACATGTCCAATCAGCGCAGCGATATTTTCTTCGCTGCGGTGCAGACCACGCGCATGCCGATGATCGTGACCGATCCGCGGCAGCCGGACAATCCGATCATCTTCGTCAACCGCGCGTTCCTGGAAATGACCGGTTACGGTCGCGAGGAATTGATCGGCAATAACTGCCGCTTCCTGCAGGGGCCGGACACCGATCGCGAGACCGTGCGCAGCGTCCGCGACGCCATTACCTCGCATGACGAAGTGGCGGTGGAGATCCTCAACTACCGCAAGGACGGTTCCAGCTTCTGGAACGCGCTGTATATCTCCCCGGTGTATGACGACCGCGGCGAGCTTGTGTATTTCTTCGGTTCGCAACTGGACGTCAGCCGTCGCCGCGATGCCGAGGACGCGCTGCGCCAGGCGCAGAAGATGGAGGCGCTGGGTCAGCTCACCGGCGGCATCGCGCACGACTTCAACAACCTGCTGCAGGTCATGTCCGGGTATCTGGAACTGATCGAGCACGCGGTCGAGAGCGACCCGCTGAATCCATCGCTGCTGCGCAAGAGCGTGGACCGCGCTCGCGATGCCGCCGGCCAGGCCGCGCGCCTGACCCAGCAGCTGCTGGCGTTCGCGCGCAAGCAGAAGCTGGAAGGACGCGTGCTCAATCTCAATGCCTTGGTGGCCGGGATGAGCGATGTGGCCGAGCGCACGCTGGGCGACGGCATCGCGTTCTCGCTGGAGCTGTCGCCGGACCTGCGCAACTGCCGGATCGACCCGACCCAGGCCGAAGTGGCGCTGCTCAACATCCTGATCAATGCGCGCGACGCCATGGCCGACCAGCCGGCGCCGCGTCTGGTGATCCAGACCCGCAACGTCTCGGTGCGCGCGGACGAACCCACCACCTACGACAACCTGCTGCCTGGCCACTACGTGTGCGTGTCGATCACCGACAACGGCAGCGGCATGCCGCCGGAGGTGCTGGCGCGCGTGCTGGATCCGTTCTTCACCACCAAGGAAGAGGGCAAGGGCACCGGCCTGGGCCTGTCCATGGTCTACGGCTTCGCCAAGCAGTCCGGCGGCGCGGTGCGCCTGTATTCGGAGGAGGGCCACGGCACCACCGTGCGCCTGTACTTCCCGATCGACGACAACGTCGAGAACATGGCCCCACGCGATTCGCGCACGCGCCGCCCGTTCGATCGCCAGGGCGACGAGACCATCCTGATCGTCGAGGACCGGCCGGACATCGCCGAGCTGGCGCGGCTGTTCCTGGGCGACCAGGGCTATGCCACGCACGTGGTGTACAACGCGCGCGAGGCGCTGGAGCTGCTCGACACCGGCGTGCACGTGGACCTGCTGTATTCGGACCTGATCATGCCCGGCGGCCTCAACGGGGTGATGCTGGCGCGCGAGGCGCGGCGGCGCCGGCCCAAGATCAAGGTGCTGCTGACCACCGGCTATGCCGAGTCCTCGATCGAGCGTACCGATGCCGGCGGCAACGAGTTCGAGGTGCTGGCCAAGCCGTACAACCGCCAGGAACTGATCCGCAAGGTGCGCATGGTGCTGGACGGGCCGAACGGCGTCACCTGACGCCGCCAGCTTGGCGCGCGCCTGTCAACGGGTTCCCCGGCGGCGCGCGCACTGCGAAAATGCGGGTTTTCCGCAAGGCGGCTTCGGCCGGACGCAATGCACGACACTCAGCTCGCCCAGCAGATCGCCAACACCATCGCCGCCGAGATCGGCGCGCAGCCGGCGCAGGCGCGCGCCGCCATCGCCCTGCTCGACGAGGGTGCCAGCGTCCCGTTCATCGCACGCTACCGCAAGGAAATCACCGGCGGGCTCGACGATACCCAGTTGCGCAACCTGGAAGTGCGCCTGACCTATCTGCGCGAACTGGAAGAGCGCCGCGCCGCGGTGCTCGCCAGCATCGCCGAACAGGGCAAGCTCAGCGACGAACTGCGTGCGGAGATCGTCGCCGCCGACACCAAGTCGCGGCTGGAAGACCTGTACCTGCCATACAAGCCCAAGCGGCGCACGCGCGCGCAGATCGCCCGCGAGGCCGGGCTGGAACCGCTGGCCGATGGCCTGCTGGCCGATCCGAGCCAGGTGCCGGAAACCTTTGCCGCCGGCTTCGTCGATGCCGACAGGGGCGTGGCCGACGTCAAGGCCGCGCTGGAAGGCGCGCGCGCGATCCTGATGGAGCGCTGGGGCGAGGATGCCGCACTGGTCGGCGAACTGCGCACCTGGCTGGGCGAGGTGGGCGTCATCCGCGCCCGCGTGGCCGAGGGCAAGGAGCAGGAAGGCGCCAAGTACCGCGACTACTTCGATCACGCCGAAGCACTGGCCAAGATTCCTTCGCACCGATTGCTGGCGCTGTTCCGCGCGCGCCGCGAGGAGATCGTGTATCTGGAACTGGATCCCGGCAGCGAGGCCGAAGCCGGCCACCAGTACGCCGAAGGCCGCGTCGCGCTGCGCGCCGGCATCGCCAACCAGGGCCGCCCGGGCGACCGCTGGCTGCTGGATGCCTGTCGCCTGACCTGGCGCGCCAAGCTGCACATGCACCTGCTGCTGGATCTGTTCAACCAGGCGCGCGAAAAGGCCGAGGCCGAGGCGATCGCGGTGTTCGGCGACAACCTGCAGGACCTGATGCTGGCCGCGCCTGCCGGGCCGCGCGTGACACTGGGCCTGGACCCGGGCATCCGTACCGGTTGCAAGATCGCGGTGGTCGACGCCACCGGCAAGCTGCTGGCCACCGACACCATCTATCCGCACGAGCCGCGCCGGCAGTGGGACCAGTCGCTGCACACGCTGCGGCAGCTGTGCACGCAGCACGGCGTGGAGCTGATCGCGATCGGCAACGGCACCGCCAGCCGCGAGACCGACAAGCTGGCCGCGGACCTGATCAAGCAGAATCCGCAGCTGAAGCTGGAAAAGATCGTGGTCAGCGAAGCCGGTGCCTCGGTGTATTCGGCGTCCGAGTTCGCCGCCAAGGAGTTCCCGCAGCTCGACGTGTCGCTGCGCGGCGCGGTGTCGATCGCGCGGCGCCTGCAGGATCCGCTGGCGGAACTGGTCAAGATCGAGCCCAAGGCGATCGGCGTGGGCCAGTACCAGCACGACGTCGACCAGTACCGCCTGGCGCGGGCGCTGGACGCCAGGGTGGAGGACTGCGTGAACGCGGTCGGCGTGTACGTCAACACCGCCTCGGCGGCGCTGCTGTCGCGCGTGTCCGGGCTGTCGTCGAGCGTGGCCGAGAACATCGTGCGCCACCGCGACGACAACGGTCCGTTCAAGCGCCGCAAGGACCTGCTCAAGGTGCCGCGGCTGGGCGACAAGACGTTCGAACAATGCGCCGGCTTCCTGCGCATCGCCGATGGCGAGGAGCCGCTGGACGCTTCGGCGGTGCACCCGGAAGCCTATCCGGTGGTCGAGCGCATCGTCGGTGCCACCGGCAAGCCGATCAAGGCCCTGATCGGCGACGGCGGCTTCCTGCGCGGCCTCAAGCCGGACCAGTTCACCGACGAGAAGTTCGGCCTGCCGACGGTGCGCGACATCCTCAAGGAACTGGAGAAGCCGGGCCGCGATCCGCGCCCGGAGTTCAAGGCGGCGCGCTTCGCCGACGGCGTGGAGGACATCAAGGACCTCAAGCCGGGCATGGTGCTGGAAGGCGTGGTCAGCAACGTCGCCGCCTTCGGCGCGTTCGTCGACATCGGCGTGCACCAGGATGGCCTGGTGCACATCTCCGCGCTCTCGGACAGCTACGTCAAGGATCCACGCGACGTGGTCAAGGCCGGCGACATCGTCAAGGTCAAGGTGCTGGAAGTGGACGTGGCGCGCAAGCGCATCGCGCTGACCCGGCGCCTGGACGACACGCCGGCGCCGGCGCGTCCGGCCGACCGCGACCGCGACCGCGACGCGCGTGGCGCCGGCG
>NZ_AQOI01000082.1:0-5167 GCF_000364665.1 Xanthomonas sp. SHU 199 | reverse complement strand
CGTCGCGGTCGGCGCGGTGGCGACCGCGGCCGGAGTGGTGCCGGTGGCGGCCGTGCCTGCAGCGGCCTGCGCCTTGGCCTGGCGAATGGCCTCGGCGCGCGCGCTGGCGGCCAGTTCGGCGTCGGACATCTGCACTTCCTTGCCGGGCAGCAGGGTGTAGAAGTCGTACTGGGTCTGCGCGTCCTTCTTCGCTTCCGGCTTGGTGCTGCCGGCCGCGTTGGCGGCGGGCTTGGGCAGGTCCGGGGCCGCATCGACGTCGGCATCGGCCACCGGCGCCGGTTGCGCATCCGGATTGGCGCGCGGACCGCCCACACGCAGGAAGTCGCCGTCCTTCTTGAACAGCCCTGGCGCGCCGAGGAACACCACCGCGGCGATCGCCGCGCCGGCGATCAGCCACACCCACCCGGGCGTGCCGTTGCCGCTGTTGCGCCGGGCCTGGGTCTTACCGCGTCGTGCTGCCATTTACCGCTTCTCCACTCACATTTTTTCCGGGGCCGAGACGCCCAGGAGATTCAGACCGTTCGCCAGCACCTGCTGCGCCGCCACCGCCAGGGTCAGCTTGGCGTTGCGTTCGCCGGCGTCGTCCACCAGCACCGGGGTGCCGTGGTACCAGGTGTGGAAGGCCGTCGCCAGTTCGCGCAGGTATTGCGCGATCAGATGCGGCTCCAGCGCATGCCCCGCATTCTCCACCACTTCCGGGTAGCGCGAGAGTTCCTGCATCAGTTCCAGCGAGGTCGCGTCGCTGAGCCGGTTCAGTTGCGCCTGGCCATCGGCCTGGTCGTAGTCCAGCTTCTTCTCCTGCGCCTGGCGCAGCAGGCTGCATACCCGGGCATGCGCGTACTGCACGTAGAACACCGGGTTGTCGTTGCTCTGCTGGCGCGCCAGGTCGATGTCGAAGGTGAGCTGGGAATCGGGCTTGCGCGCGATCAGGAACCAGCGCGTGGCGTCGCGGCCGGCTTCCTCGATCAGGTCGCGCAGGGTCAGGTAGCTGCCGGCGCGCTTGGACAGCTTCACTTCCTCGCCGCCGCGCATCACCGTGACCATCTGGTGCAGCACATACTCCGGCCAACCCTTGGGGATGCCCAGGTCCATCGCCTGCAGGCCGGCACGCACGCGCGCCAGCGAGCCGTGGTGGTCGGCGCCCAGTTCGGTGATGGCGCGCACGTAGCCGCGCTGCCACTTGCTCAGGTGGTAGGCCACGTCCGGCACGAAGTAGGTGTAGCTGCCGTCGGACTTGCGCATCACGCGGTCCTTGTCGTCGCCGAAATCGGTGGATTTCAGCCACAGCGCGCCGCCCTCTTCGTAGGTATGGCCGGAGGTGATCAGCTTCTGCACCGCCTCCTCGACCTTGCCGTCGCGGTACAGCGAGCTTTCCAGGAAGTAGATGTCGAAATCCACGCCGAACGCGGCCAGGTCGTGGTTCTGCTCGTTGCGCAGATAGGCCACGGCGAAGCGGCGGATCGCATCGAGGTCCTGCGGATCCTTGGCGCCGGTGACCACATGGCCTTCCAGGTCGACAGCAGCGCCGGCCATGTAGGCGTCGGCCACGTCCTGGATGTAGTCGCCGCGGTAGCCTT
This sequence comes from Xanthomonas sp. SHU 199, assembly GCF_000364665.1. Classification (NCBI taxonomy): domain Bacteria; kingdom Pseudomonadati; phylum Pseudomonadota; class Gammaproteobacteria; order Lysobacterales; family Lysobacteraceae; genus Xanthomonas; species Xanthomonas sp. SHU 199. Next base: position 3,590 of record NZ_AQOI01000082.1, on the reverse strand, counting down.
CTTCCGGCCAGTCGGGGCTGTCGGGCGTCTTGCCCAAAGCGCGCGCCTGCACCGAGCGCGCCAGGTTCTCGATCTGGTTGCCGCCGTCGTTGTAGTAGAACTCGCGCTTGGCATTCCAGCCGTTGGCCTCGAGCAGGCGCGCCAGGCAGTCGCCGATGGCCGCAGCGCGGCCGTGGCCGACATGCAGCGGCCCGGTCGGGTTGGCCGAGACGTACTCCACGCCCACGGTGCGGCCGTTGCCGACCAGGCTGCGGCCGTAGTCCTCGCCCTGCTTGAGCACCGCCAGCACCTCGCGCTGGTAGGCGCCGGGACCGAGATGGAAATTGATGAAGCCGGGGCCGGCGATCTCGACCTTGCTGACGTCGTCGTTGGCCGGCAGCGCGTCCACCAGCTGCTGGGCGAGGGCGCGCGGATTGGTGCGCGCGGCCTTGGCCAGCAGCATCGCCGCGTTGGTGGCGAAGTCGCCGTGTTCGCGGGTCTTGGGGCGCTCGACCACGAAGTCCGGCGGCAGGGTGTCGGCCGGCAGGGTGCCATTGGCGCGCAAGGCTTCGATGCCTTGACCGATCAGGGCGCGGAGTTGGGATTTCACGAGATCTCTGCTTGAAGCGCGGAACCGGCGATTTTACCCGACCCGCCGCCTCCCGGCCCGTCCCGGGTTCAGCCCGACCTCAGCCGCGACGCCGCGACCAGCATGCGCCTGGGGCCTGGGCCGGCTGACCGCCCGCATGGCCAGGAGCCGGCCTCGCCGGGATCGGCGTCCCGCGACATGGCACGCCCGGCCGCCGCCTCGGTTCAGGCCCAGCCGCGCGAGGCCATCGAGACAGGCACGCCGTCGCCGACGATGAAGTGGTCGAGCAGGCGCACGTCGATCAGGTCCAGCGCCTGTTTCAGCCGCTCGGTGACGGCGCGGTCGGCGGGCGAGGGTTCCGGGTTTCCGGACGGGTGGTTGTGGCCGATGATCACCGCGGCGGCGTTGAGCGTGAGCGCACGCCGCACCACCTCGCGCGGATGCACCTCGGCGCCGTCCAGCGTGCCCTGGAACAGCTCCTCGAACGCCAGCCAGCGGTGCCGGGTGTCCAGGAACAGTGCGGCGAACACCTCGTACGGCCGCGCCCGCAGGCGTTGCGCGAAGTAGCGGCCGGCGGTGATCGGATTGCTGAGGGTGTCGCCGCGCTGCAGTTCCGCGGCCAGGTGGCGCTGGCCCAGCTCCAGCGCCGCCGACAGCTGGCAGGCGCGCGCCGGGCCCAGCCCGGGCAGGCGTACCAAGTCGCCGGGCGACCGGTCCAGCAGCGTGCGCAACGGCCCGTGCCGCTGCAGCAGGTCGCGCGAGGTGCGCACCGCGTCGCTGCCGGGCAGGCCGGAGCCGAGAAAGATCGCCAGCAGTTCGGCGTCGGAAAGGGCCCGGGGACCGCGTGCCAGCAGCTTTTCCCGGGGACGTTCTTCGCAGGGCCAGTCGGAGATGTGCATATCGCCAGGGTGCCGGCCGACATGGCGCAACGGTATCAGGCCGCCAAAAACCATCGGGTAAGCTAATCGTCCTTGTATGGGTAGGACATTCCCGACGTGACCGCGATTTTCGAGAGGCCCCTGCCGGGGCGACGTGTGCTGTTGTGCGTCGGCGGGGGAATCGCCGCCTACAAGGCGCTGGAACTGGTGCGGCGCCTGCGCGACGCCGGCGCCGAGGTGCAGGTGGCGATGACCGCCGGCGCACAGCAGTTCGTCACCCCGCTGAGCTTCCAGGCGCTGTCCGGCCATCTCACCCGCACCACGCTGTGGGACAGTGGCGCCGAGCAGGCCATGGGTCACCTGGAACTGGCCCGCTGGGCCGAGCAGGTGGTGGTGGCCCCGGCCACTGCCGACCTGCTGGCGCGCCTGGCGCACGGGCTGGCCGACGACCTGGTGGGCACGCTGTGCCTGGCCAGCACCGCACCGCTCACCGTGTGCCCGGCGATGAACCACCGCATGTGGCTGCACCCGGCCACCCAGGCCAACATCGCCACCCTGCGCGCGCGCGGCGCACAGGTGGTCGGCCCGAACGATGGCCCGCTGGCCGAAGGCGAGTCCGGCCCCGGTCGCCTGGCCGAACCGGAGCAGATCGTCGCCGCGCTCGTTGGGCGCACCGACCAGAACGCAGCGTCGGCCAAGCCGGCCGCGGCCGCCGTCCCGGCGCGTTCCGGCGCTGGCACCGGCACTGCCGCCCTGCGCGGCCTGCGCGTGGTGATCAGTGCCGGCCCCACCTACGAAGACCTGGATCCGGTGCGCTACCTGGGCAACCGCAGCAGCGGCAAGATGGGGTACTCGCTGGCCGCGGCCGCGGTCCGGCAAGGCGCCGAGGTGGTGCTGGTCAGCGGCCCGGTGCATTTGTCTACGCCCGACGGCGTGCAGCGCATCGACGTGCGCTCGGCCGCGCAGATGCGCGAGGCGGTGCTCGGCGCGCTGCCGGCGGACATCTACATCGGCACCGCCGCGGTCGCCGATTACACGCCAAAACAGGTGGCGGCGCAGAAGATCAAGAAGAGCGGCGAGACGCTCACCCTCGAACTGACCCGCACTCCGGACATCCTGGCCGAGGTCGCCGCGCAGACCCAGGCGCTGAAGCTGGTGGTCGGCTTCGCCGCCGAGACCCACGACATCGAGCGCTACGCCCGTGGCAAACTCGCCGACAAGCACCTGGACCTGATCGTGGCCAACCGGGTGGGGGTGGCCGGCAACGGCTTCGAGAGCGACCAGAACGCGGCCACCGCCTATTGGCAGGATGGCGAACGCGACTTCCCGGCGGTCTCCAAGACGCAGCTGGCCGAACAACTGCTGGACCTGATCGCGCAGAGGCTGCACGCATGAGCACTCCCACGCCCTATCCGCTGCAGGTGAAGCTGCTGGATCCGCGCTTCGGCGACAGCTGGCCGCTGCCCGACTACGCCACCGAAGCCAGCGCCGGGCTCGACCTGCGCGCGGCCACCGAGGCGCCGCTGACCCTGGCGCCGGGCGACACCGCGCTGATCCCCAGCGGCCTGTCCATCTACATCGCCGATCCGCAGCTGTGCGCGGTGGTGCTGCCGCGCTCGGGCCTGGGCCACCGCCACGGCATCGTGCTCGGCAACGGCACCGGCCTGATCGACGCCGATTACCAGGGGCCGCTGCTGATCAGCGTCTGGAACCGCGGCCGTGAGGACTTCACCATCGCCCCCGGCGACCGCATCGCGCAGCTGGTGGTGATGCCGGTCGTGCGTGTCGCCCTGCAGGTGGTGGATACTTTCGCCGACAGCGCCAGGGGAACGGGTGGATTCGGCCATACCGGAGTGCGCTGACAGGGGATCGTCTGCATGAGCGAGGCAACACAAGCGCGGCCGGTGCCGCAGGGTTTGCGCAAGGTGGCGCCTCTGCTGACGGTGCTGCTGGTGCTGTTGGTGGTCTGGTTCGGCTGGAGCGGGGTCGAGCAATGGCGCGCCGAGCAGGCCGCCGCCACCCTGGAGCAGGCGCGCGATGCCGCGGTGGCGCAGACCCAGCAGGCGCTGGCGGGCGTGGGCAAACGCCTGTCCGAACGCCTGCAGCAGCCGGCCGTGCAGGCGGCCCTGCGCCGCGGCGACGCC
>NZ_AQOI01000081.1:0-5854 GCF_000364665.1 Xanthomonas sp. SHU 199 | reverse complement strand
GCCCGCCAGGCGGCGCCGCGCGATCCGGCGGCGCTGATCTGGGAGGGCATCGTGCTGTCCAGCGAAGCCGGCGAGCGCGGCGGCCTCGGCGCGCTGGGCCTGGTCAAGCGCGCCCGCAGCGATTTCGAGCAGGCGCTGGCGCTGGACCCGGCCGCCCTGAACGGCGCCGGCTGCACCAGCCTGGGCGCGCTGTACTACCAGGTGCCGGGCTGGCCGGTGGGCTTCGGCGACGACGCCAAGGCGCGCGCGCTGCTGCAGCAGGGCCTGCAGTACGACCCGGACGGCATCGACGCCAATTACTTCTACGGCGATTTCCTGCGCGCGCAGAAGGACTGGAGCGGCGCCGCGGCGGCGCTGCGCAAGGCCATGGCGGCGCCGCCGCGGCCCGGCCGCGAGGTGGCCGACCACGGCCGCCGCCAGCAGATCCAGGCGGCGCTGCACGAGGTCGAAACGCATCTTGCCAGCCGCTGAGCGGCCGCCCACACTGCGGTCATGCGCATCCTGCTGGTGGAAGACGATCTGTCGCTGGGAGAGGGCATCCGCACCGCCCTGCGCCGCGCCGCCTATTCGGTGGACTGGGTGCAGGACGGTGCCGCCGCGCTGGCCGCGATCGGCGATGGCGAGATCGACCTGGTGCTGCTGGACCTGGGGCTGCCGCGGATGGACGGGCTGGAGGTGATCCGGCGCACCCGCCAGCTCGGTGCCGACGTGCCGATCCTGGTGCTCAGCGCGCGCGAGCGGCCGGCCGACCGTGCGCTGGGCCTGGACGTGGGCGCCGACGATTACCTGGGCAAGCCCTTCGATACGACCGAACTGCTGGCGCGCACGCGTGCGCTGCTGCGGCGCAGCGCCGGCCGCGCCACGCCGCAGTTGGAGATCGGCGCGCTGCACCTGGACCCGGAGCGCCTGGCGGTGCGCTGGCGCGGCCGTGCCCTGGACCTGACCCGGCGCGAGTTCGCCCTGCTGTGGCTGCTGGCCGAGCGCCACGGCCGCGCCATCGCCCGCGATTCGATCCAGCAGCGGCTGTACGGCTGGGACGAGGATGTGGCCAGCAACGCGGTGGACGTGCACGTGCACCAGTTGCGGCGCAAGCTCGATCCGGCGCTGATCCGCACCGTGCGCGGGGTCGGCTACGCGCTCGACACCCAGGCCGCGACGGCGGCGCCATGAGTTCGATGCGGCGACGCTTGCTGGGCGGCCTGCTCGGCGTGGTGGTGCCGGTGTTCGCGCTGACCGCGCTGCTGAGTTACCGCGCCGGGCTGCAGGAGGCCGGCGAGATGTTCGATGCCAAGCTGGTGCAGTCCTCGCGCGTGTTGCTGAGCCTGGTCGACGAGCCGCTGGACGATCTGTCGCGGCTGGGTCCGGCCGGCGATGCCATCGTGATCCGCGGCTGGCATGGCCAGGCGCAGGGCGTGGGCGAGGCGCTGGCGTTTCGCACCGGGCACGCCTACGAAAGCAAACTCGCGTTCCAGGTGCGCGACCGCAATGGCCATCTGCTGCTGCGCTCGGACAGCGGGCCGACCCGGCAGCTGGCGCCGCTGCGCGCCGGCTTCGCCGACGTCACCCTGGATGGCGACCGCTGGCGCACCTTCAGCCTGCGCTCGCCCGGCGGGCGCTGGTTCCAGACCGGCGAACAGGCCGATATCCGCGAGGAACTGGCCGAGGACATCGCGCTGGGCACGGCCCTGCCGTTGCTGCTGGCCCTGCCGGTGCTGGTGGTGCTGGTGTGGCTGGTGGTGAGCTGGGCCAGCGGCGCCCTGAGCCGGGTCTCGCAGGCGATCGGCGAGCGCGACCCGCAGCGGCTGGAACCGCTGCCGCTGCAGGGCGTCCCGCGCGAGATCCTCGGCCTGGTCGCCGCGGTCAACGGGTTGATGCGGCGCCTGCAGACCGCGCTGGAGCGCGAACGCCGCTTCATCGCCGATGCCGCGCACGAACTGCGCACTCCCATCGCCGCGCTGAAGGTGCACGCCGACAACCTGCGCCAGGCCCGCGACGCCGACGAGCGCAGCGAATCGCAGCGGCACCTGGACGCCAGCGTGCGCCGGGTGGAGCGACTGGTCGCACAGTTGCTGACCCTGAGCCGGGTCGAGCCGGGCGCTGCCGCCGCGGCGCTGTCGTCGCTGGCGCTGGACGCGCTGGTGGCGTTGCAGGTGGAGGAGGCGCGCGATCAGGCCGCGCGCCGCGGTCAGCACCTGCACCTGCGCCGCAACGACCCGGCACGGCTGCCGGCCAACGAGGCGGCGCTGTCGGCGCTGGTGCGCAACCTGATCGACAACGCGCTGCGCTACGCGCCGCCGCAGGGCCAGGTCGAGGTGGCGCTGTGCGCCGGCCGTGACGGCGTCTGCTTCAGCGTCGAGGATTCCGGCCCCGGCATCCCGGCCGAGGCGCGCGAGCGGGTGTTCGCGCGCTTCCACCGCGAGCTGGGCAGTGGCGTGGAAGGCAGCGGCCTGGGCCTGGCGATCGTGCGTGAGGTGGTGACCGCGCACGGCGGCGAGGTGACCCTGGACGCCTCGCCGACCCTGGGCGGCCTGCGCGTCTGCGTGACCCTGCCGCTGCCCCCGTGAGCCAGGCCTGGGCGTCAGGAACACCCTGACATCGGCGCCGAACAGGCAGTGATAGATTAGCCATCTGCCCACAGGGGGTACCCGCGCACCGTTGCAGGTGTGATTCGGAAAGGGATGGAACAGGGGGATCGGCGTCACGATAGTCGCGACGGCGCGCACGCGCTGTGTCGCCGCCTGGGCGTGGTGATATGCCTGCTGCTGGCGCTGTGCTGCGCCAGTGCTGCCGCGCGCGCCGAACCGGCCGCGCCGCTGACCGAGCGCGCGGTGCTCGACCGCCCGGTGATCGCGCGCTGGACCATGGAAGAGGGGCTGCCGCACAACCTGGTGCACGCGCTGGCCCAGGACCGCGACGGCATGATCTGGGTGGGAACCTGGGAAGGCGTGGCCCGCTTCGACGGCCGCGCCTTCACCGTCTTCGATCGCCAGAACACCCCGGGCATGGAGTTGTCGGGCGTGTTCGCACTGCTCGCCGAAACCGATGGCGGCATGCTGGTCGGCACCGCCTACGACGGCGTGTTCCGCTACGCCGCCGGGCGCTGGGAGCATCTGGGCGATGCGCGCGCGCAGCGCCTGCGGGTCACCGCGATGCTGCGCGATGCCGACGGCGCGCTGTGGGTGGGCAGCGAGGACGGCCTGTTCCGGATCGAGGCCGACGGCCGCCTGGTCGATGTCGGCACCGCCGCGGGGCTGCGCCGGACCCGCATCGCCGCGCTGCTGCGCTACCGTGATGCGGTGCTGGTGGGCACCTCGCAGGGGCTGTTCCGCCTGACCGCGCACGGCACGCAGGCGCAACGCTGGGGCACGGCGGCGATGCGCACCGCCTCGATCCGGCGGCTGACCCCCGACCGTCACGGCGGCCTGCTGGTGGCCAGCGACGAGGGCGTGTTCTGGCTCGGCGGCAACGGCGAGCTGCAATGGCTGCGGCGCGGCCAGCGCGTCGATGCCGCGCTGCAGGACCAGGACGGCCAGCTATGGATGAGCCTGTCCAGCGGGCAACTGTTGCGGCGCACCGCCAACGGCGCCAGCGACGAAGTCCTGTCGATCTCCGGCGTGGTCAGCCCCGCGTTGATCGAGGACCACGAGGGCCTGGTGTGGGCCGGCAGCACCGACGGGCTGTTCCGTGTCGCCAAGGGCGACGCCGGCGGCCTGACCCGCCAGGACGGGCTCGGCAGCGACTACGTGCGCGTGGTCGAGCAGAACGCCGATGGCACGATCTGGATCGGCCACGCCGCCGGCGTGGACCGCTGGGAGGGCGGCCGCATCCGCGCGATACGGCTGAGCGAGCGGCCGGGCCGCGATCCATCGGTGCTGGCGCTGGCCGCTGCCCGCGACGGCGGCATGTGGGTGGGCACTTACGACCAGGGCGTGCTGCTGCTGTCGGCCGACGGCACGATCCGGCAACGCCTGGGCGTGGCCGCGGGCGTGCCGCGCTCCATGGTGCGCGCGCTGCTGGCCGATGCCGACGGCGGCCTGTGGATCGGCGGCAACGAGGGGCTGCTGTACCGCAAGGGCGATCGCACGCGGGCCTACGGCAGCGCCGACGGCCTGCCCGGGCGACAGGTGCAGGCACTGTACCGCGACCACGCCGGCGTGCTGTGGATCGGCACCAATCAGGGCGTCGCCACGCTCGCGGGCAACGGCACCCTGCAGGCGCGGCCAAGCGGGCAGGGCTTCCCGGCGCAGAACGCCTTCGACTTCCTCGAAGATGCCGACGGCACCCTGTGGGTCGCCAGCGACCGCGGCCTGCTGCGGCTGCGCGGCGGGCAGTGGCGCATCTACGACCATAGCGTCGGTCTGCCGCGCGACAAGCTGTTCCGGCTGCTCGACGACGGCAACGGCAACCTGTGGGCGAACAGCAACCGCGGCGTGCTGCGCATCGCGCGTGCGCGGCTGGCGGAGCTGGACGCGGGCCAGCGCAGCACCCTGGCGGTGGATGTGGTCGACCGCAGCGACGGCATGCCCGGCGGGCAGGGCAACGGCAGCAGCGCACCGGCCGGCTGGCGCAGCCGCGACGGGGCGCTGCTGATCCCGACCTCGGCCGGGCTGGCGCTGATCGATCCGGCCCTGCCGAGCCGGCGCAACGTGCGTGCGCCGCCGCTGGTGATCTCGCATGTACAGGTGGATGGCGTGGCGCAGCCGCTGCGTGGCGAGTACCGCCTGCACGGCGGTGTCGCCCGGCTCGCGGTCGGCTATGCCGGGCTGAGCTTCCGCTCGCCGGACAAGGTGCGCTACCGCTACCGCCTGCAGGGATTCGACCGGCAGTGGGTCGATGCCGGCAGCAACGAGGAAGCCGTCTACACCAACCTGCCGTCGGGCAGCTATCGCCTGGACGTGCAGGCGATGACCAGTCCGCTGGACTGGTCGCGCAGCGAACGCATCGGCAGCGCCTCGCTGCAACTGCAGCTGGTGCCGCCGTTCTGGGAGCGCTGGCCGTTCGTGGTGCTGGCGGCGCTGTGCGCGACCGGTCTGATCCTGTGGTGGTACCGCGGCCGCAGCTATCGCTACCGGCGCCGCCAGCGCCGGCTCAACACCATCATCGCCGAGCGCACCCACGAGCTGAAGGCCAAGAACCTGGCGTTGAAGCTGGCCAACCTCGAACGCGAGGACCTGGTGCGCAAGCTCGCCTACCAGGCCGGGCACGATGCGCTGACCGGCCTGCCCAACCGGCGCACCGGCGATCCCTATCTCAACACGGCGCTGGAGCGGGCGCTGAGCGCGCGCACGCCGTTGTGCGTGGCGCTGTTGGACATCGACCACTTCAAGAAGATCAACGACGCCTACGGCCACGAGATCGGCGACGAGGTGCTGCGCCGGGTCGGCGAGGCGCTGCGCGACAGCCTCGGCGAGCAGGCGTTCGCCGCGCGCCATGGCGGCGAGGAATTCCTGCTGGTGCTGCCCGGCCTGGACCAGGAGGCGGCGCGCGCGCGCCTGGACGCGCTGCGCCTGCGCGTGGCCGACCTGGTGCTGTACGCCGACGACGGTCGCGCGGTGCGCTTCACCGCCAGCATCGGTTTCGCCTGCCTGTCGCCGGCCCTGCGCACCCGCCGCGACCTGCTGGTGAAGGCCGACAAGCACCTGTACCAGGCCAAGCGCGAAGGCCGCGATCGGGTGGTCGGCTAGGCCGCTGCCGCAACCCGGACGCAGCGCGTCGGTGGCGCAGCGACGAACGTTGTGCGGGAAGCGCGCGCAGGCGCCAGGCAGGCGCCGCGAAGCGCGTGGGGCGTTGCAGTGGGGCGTTGCGCACCGCCGCATCGCTGCGGCGGGCGGGAGACGGCCGGCGCGGGTGCGCC
>NZ_AQOI01000080.1:0-5226 GCF_000364665.1 Xanthomonas sp. SHU 199 | reverse complement strand
CCGCTGACGGCGCCACGGCGCAGCCTGACAAGGCGCCGGCGACCGCCGGCCTGACCGTGGCGGTGTCGCTGGACCCGGCGTTCGCCGCCCGCGTGCGCCTGCGCGGCGACGCCAGCGTATTCGTGATCGCGCGCGTGCCGGGCGGCCCGCCGATGCCGGTGGCGGTGCAGAAACATCCGCTGCAGGCGCTGCCGTTGCGGGTGACGCTGAGCGACGCGGACAGCCCGATGCCGACGCAGAAACTCTCGCAACTCAAGCAGGTGCAGGTGATCGCGCGGCTGTCGGCCAGCGGTAATGCCATGCGCCAGGACGGCGATCTGGAATCGGCGCCGGTGACGGTCACCCTGCCGGCGACCGCGCCGGTGGAGCTGGTGATCGGCAAGCCGTAGCGCAAGCAGTCGTGTGGGAGCGACCGTGGCTGATCGGGACCGTCCGGTCGCGACCAGGACAAGACGCCAGCAAGAATGCGAAACGTCGTTGCAGCAACGGCTTCAGCCGCGACACGCTCTACCTGGAGGCCTGTCGCGGCTGAAGCCGCTCCCACGAGGCAACAGCGTGTCGGACTGGATCGCGGTGGAAGCGAATGATCAGACGCGCAGTAGATCCGGCCCGGCGTCACTCACGGACGCCATTGCGGCCCGACACGCTCCATCCCGCACCCCGCATACGCCGGATGCGCAATCGCGCGGCTAGAATCGGCGCATGACCGAATTCATCCCGCCCGGCAGCCGCTTCCTCGCCCTGCCCTCGCCGTTCCCGATGAAACGTGGCGGCCAGCTGCATGGCGCGCGGGTCGCCTACGAAACCTGGGGCACGCTGTCGGCCGCGGGCGACAACGCGGTCCTGATCGTCACCGGGCTCTCGCCCGACGCGCATGCCGCAGCCAATGCCGACGATCCCACGCCAGGCTGGTGGGAAGGCATGCTCGGCCCGGGCAAGCCGATCGACACCCAGCGTTGGTTCGTGATCTGCGTGAACTCACTGGGCAGTTGCAAAGGTTCGACCGGCCCGGCCTCGCCGCATCCGGACGACGGCCAGCCGTATCGCCTGCGCTTCCCGGAGCTGTCGATCGAGGACGGTGCCGACGCCGCCGCGCAAGTGGTGCGGGCACTGAACATCGCGCAGTTGGCCTGCGTGATCGGCAACTCGATGGGCGGCATGACTGCGCTGGCGCTGCTGCACCGGCATCCAGGCCTGGCGCGCAGCCACATCAATATTTCCGGCAGCGCGCAGGCACTGCCGTTCTCGATCGCGATCCGCTCGCTGCAGCGCGAGGCGATCCGCCTGGACCCGAACTGGAACGGCGGCGACTACGACGAGGCCACCTATCCCGAGTCGGGCATGCGCATGGCACGCAAGCTGGGCGTGATCACCTACCGCTCGGCGCTGGAATGGGACGGCCGCTTCGGCCGCGTGCGGCTGGACTCGGACCAGACCGACGACGATCCGTTCGGCCTGGAATTCCAGGTCGAGAGCTACCTGGAAGGCCACGCCCGCCGCTTCGTGCGCCGCTTCGACCCGAACTGCTATCTGTACCTGAGCCGCTCGATGGACTGGTTCGACCTGGCCGAACCTGCGGGCGGCGACGTGCTGGCCGGCATCGCCACGATCCAGATCGAGCGCGCGCTGGCGATCGGCGCCAACACCGACATCCTGTTTCCGGTGCAGCAGCAGCAACAGATCGCCGACGGCCTGCGCGCCGGCGGCGCACAGGCGCAGTTCCTGGGGCTGGATTCGCCGCAGGGCCACGATGCGTTCCTGGTCGATTTCGCGCGGTTCGGGCCGGCGGTGCGGGCGTTTCTGGATGCGCTGTGAGTGGTGCGGCGTACTGCCCGTACCACTCCATCATGCGGTGCCTGGCGATGCCGCCATCGGCAAGTCGAGATGGACTTACCTCAAGATGCATCCCGCTCAGTGAGTTGATTTCCCTCCGAACACGTCGCACCTGGCAGATCCCCCGCGCGTAACCGCTGCCACGGCCGTACGCACGGACCGACTGAAACGCTGGCGACACACGGAACTAGAAAAACAGGAGCGAGAGCACGGCAGATCCTTTGCCGTACTCTCGCCGATCGTTGCAGCAGAACGCCGGCAACGGTGAAATCAGTTGAACCGCGCCATGTCCGCCAACGCCGTGTTCTGAATCAGTGTCTCGCCATTGAACTCGAAGTAGCGGCCATAGGCGGTGATCACCTCATGCCGATTGCTCTTCAGCTCACGCGTATCGAACTTGCACGGCGTACCCGCCGGACCGTAGTTGCAGATCTGCTGATAGCGCGCAACGCTCTGCAACGGACCGGAAGCAAGCAGATTGCCGTTGGCATCCCACATCCAGTACTGCCCGTACGCGTTGACCGACTCGACCAGACCGCCCCATTCCGGGAACACGACCAGCGAGCGCGTGTCGAATACGCAGGGATTGCTCTGGGTTTTCTGGTAACACGGCCCATTGGCGGCAGCGTATCGCGGTACGTCGTGCAGCGCTCCACCCTGCGGGCCGAATGGCTGACCGTTAGCGTCAAAGTTCCAGTAACGGCCATAGGCGGTAATGGATTCCAAATAGCCCACACCCGGGTAGTTCACTTCGGCGCGGGTATCAAACTTGCAGGGCTTTTTACGCGTGACGAACTGGGTCGTGCACGGTCCGTTGCCTCCCGCGTAAACCGAAGAGCTACTGAGCGGCACAGGAAGCGTGACCGGCAAGCCCTGAGCATCAAACTTCCACACGTGGCCGTAAGCGGTGACGGTCTCGGTGCCATCCGGCGCTACATCCATGCTATCCAGAGTGCACTGCGCATGTCCCGACTTGCCAGGTACGTTGTAACGGCACGCGCCAGCGGACATGCCCTGACCGGCGACACTGCGTGCGGCACTGACGGCGGCTTCGGCGTTCAGCAGACCTGCGCCACAGCCACCGGAGGGACATACCATCGGACCTGCCGAAGCCTGCAGAATGCTTGTGATCTGGGCGGGACTCAACGACGGGTTGGCTGAGAGCATCAGTCCGATGACGCCACTGACATGAGGTGTTGCCATCGAAGTGCCACTCAGAAAGCGATAGCAATGCACCCATTGGGTACCAGTGCCCTCGGCCCAAGCCGACATCACACCCACTCTGCTGGTGCTTACGCCCTTGTTTCCTACATTGTTCAAAATGGGACAGGCGCCCTCTCCCGCACCGAACACACCATCTTCTCGGGTCGCTCCTCCACCCGGCGCCGTCAACGTCAGCGATGCACCACCATTGCTGTACGGAGCTTCCACGTTAGGCTCTTGCGGCGTGCCGAGGGAGGCACCTACGGAGATCACCCCGGGACAGGACGCTGGACTGACATTTGCCACATCCACCCGAGACTCTGGTACTCCCTCATTGTCGTATTTGATAGCGGGCGTATTGTGGTTACCCGCCGCCGCGACCACAGGTACGCCGGCAGCCACCGCGCCGGCAATCGCGGCGCGGGTAAGCTTGTAATTGCCACTACTGCTGCACGAGACATTTGCCTGGGCAAAACTGAGATTGATCACGCGCGCACCAGACTGCACCGCCACCTGGATGCCGTCGGCGATACTCGCATCGGTTAGCGATGTCTTGATCGAAAGGACTTCACACTGCGGGCATACTCCGGCGACACCCTCACCATTCCGGGTTCGGGCCGCCACGATACCCATGACATGAGTTCCATGCGCACCGGAGCCGATGTATCTAGAGTCTTCACCATTGCCATCTAGCGCCTCGGTCGCATCCCAGTAAGTCGCGAGACCAGCGCCATCTTTCGCCCAGTTGATATCCGGATGCTCGGAGTATCCAGTGTCAACCACCGCCACACGGATCTTTTCCCCACCCGACGGGGCCAGCGCCCAGGCCTGCGGCGCACGGATCGCATTGAGCGTCCACTGCTGCGCCGAAAGCGGATCGTTGGTCAGCGCCTGTGCGTGCACCGCGCCGCTCAGCGCCAGCCCTGCCATCACCCCCAAGCGCACCAGGGCCGACAGCCGTTTCTTCGCGAACATTGTTCCAAACATAAGTGAAACTCCTTTTCTCTGATGGGCAACCCCCTGTCGCCCGGTCATCCGGAAAGAAACTGACTACCGCTTCGTGGTGTTCGTTCCGCATCACCGACCGTCGCGAAATTCTAGAGCGGTGACGTCTCACAGGCCGACACTGACGGCGCGTTGTATACCATCAGAGAATCTCGTCCCAGTTGCCATCGTTCTGCGACGTGCGTGCTTGGAGGTCGCCGCCATTCGTGGCACACGTGCGCCACGCGTGACCAGTCACGCTGCGCGTGTCTCACACCGTGTCATCGCCCGACGCTTCGACGCTGCGCACGAGCTGCCCGTCCTGCAACCGATAACGCACATGCACCACCCCATCGGGCAGCACATCGTGACTGATCAGCAGCAGGCTGCGCTGGCCCAGCGCCTGCGCCAGGTCGCGCAGCAGCGCCTGCGCGGTGTCCACGTCCAGGCCTTCGGTGGGTTCGTCCAGCACCAGCAGCGGTGCCTCGCGCAACAGGGCGCGGGCCAGGGCCAGGCGCCGCGCCTGGCCGGCGGACATGGTGGCGCCGTTTTCGCCGAGCCAGGCGTCGAGGCCACCGACTTCGTGCAGCCAGGCGTCGAGCCGCACGTCGGTCAGCACCCGCTGCAGCCGCGCATCGTCGGCTGCGGGATCGCCCAGGCGCAGATTGTCGCGCACGCTGCCGGCGAACACCGGCGCGCCCTGCGGCAGCCAGGCGACGCGGCGATGCCACTGTGCCTCGGCCACCTCGCGCAAATCCGTGCCGGCGTAGCGGACGCTGCCCTGTTGCGGATCCCACAGCCGCAGCAGCAGCGCCGACAGGGTGGTCTTGCCGCTGCCGCTGTCGCCGGAGATGGCAATGCGCTCGCCCGGGGCGATGCGCAGGGAGACGCCGTCGAGTACGCGCCGCGCCTCGCCCGGCCAGGCGAACACGACGTCGTCGAACTGCACCTCGCCAGTGGCCGGCAGCGGCTGCGGATGCGCCGGGTCGAGCACCGGTGGCGCCTGCCCGGCGATCGCCTGCAGGCGCCGCGCGGCGACGCGGCCGGACTGCAGCGCCTGCCAGGCCAGGCCGGCCCCGGCCCAGACCTCGAGCAGGGCCACGGTCAGGAACACCAGGCCGGCAGCCTGTTCGGCGCTGATCGCGTCGGCACGCGCCGCACCCAGCGCCACCCACAGCATCGCCAACAGGCCCGCCGCAGCGCACA
>NZ_AQOI01000079.1:0-24887 GCF_000364665.1 Xanthomonas sp. SHU 199 | reverse complement strand
AGGGCGTCAGCGATGCCGCCGTGGCCCACGCCGACACCGTGGTCGCGGCCGCACCGGTGGCGGCCGCAGTCGCCGAGACCAAGCCGGTCGCGCAGGAAACCGTCGCCACCGAGCGCACCGCGGCACCGGCCGAACCCGCAACGCCGGCCGTCGCGCCGCAGCCGCAGGCGGTCACCACCGCCATCGAGCAACCGACTGCCACCGCCGCCAAGGCGCCGGTCGCCGAGCCGGACGTGACGGATGCCAAGGCCACCGTCGAGGATCCGGCGGGCGTGACCACGCCGGCGGCAACCACCGTCGCGCCGAGCGCAGCGCCGGCGGCCACGCCCACCGCTCCCGCGGAACCGCGTGCGGAAGATGCTGCCCCGGCCAAGCCGGCCTACGCGCCAGTGCAGACCACCCTGCTCGACGCCTTCGCCGAGGCACCGGCAGCGGTTCCGCACAATGGTGAGGCAGCGGCCGCAGCGTCGACCGAGGCCGCATCGGTCACGCCGGCACGCGACGACAGCGCAACGTCCGTCGCTGCTCCGGCGACGCCGGCGCAAGCGGAGATCGCGGCTGTGGACGAGGCGGCGCGGAAGGAACGTGCTGCTGCCGCGGCGCAGTCCGCAGCGCCTGCGCCGCATGGCGCGGACAAGGCGGACAGCGACGAGCACAAGGATCGCGGCTGATCCCCGCCCCTGCCGTTGCAGCATGAAAGAAGCGGCCTTCGGGCCGCTTTTTTTTGTGGACGCCCGTGAAGCGTTTCCATCGCTACGGCTCAAGGCGATCGTCTGCACGCGTACTGTCTTTCGCGCGTCCCGTTCGGCGCAGCAGCAGTGGCTTCCCCTCCAAAGCCACGGCAACACTCGCTTTGCCGTGACTCGACGAGCTACACCATCACCTCGCAGGAGCGGCTTCAGCCGCGACGAGGCTTTCCCGATGCGCCGGTCGCGGCTGAAGCCGCGCCTGCGAAAACACGCGATGCGTGCAGTACGTGCTGCGCGGAACGCTGCGACCGAAGTGTCTTGAAGACCCACCACCACATGCACATTCGCGTCGTTGTGCGCTCGCTGCAGTCCCGAGCGATGCATTCGCGCAGAGCATGCACTCCCTACTCCACCGCTTTCGCCAAGTGCTGCCGCAGCGGCACCCAGCCATTTCGACCGCGGCACGCGCCAGTGCCGGGGGCGTCGGCGATAGCCGCGGACGCGGGTTCGCAATCGAGCCACTGCGAACAGGTCCGCACGTTGGCGCAAGCACAACGCAAAAGCGGCCCGAAGGCCGCTCTCGTGTCAGCTCGGCAGGAACCGCCGACTACAGCGGATGCGTCGGATCCAGCAAGCCGTATTGCGTGGCCAAGCGCGCCAGTGCGATGTTGTCCTGGATGCCGACCTTTTCGAACAGCCGCGCCTTGTGCGTATTGACGGTCTTGGCGCTAAGGCTCAGGCGCTTGGCGATGTCTTCCTGGCGCAGGCCGCGGGTCAGCAGCAGGGCCACTTCCAGCTCGCGCGGCGACAGTGCATCGAATGGGGAACCGCCGCCTTCCAGATTGGCCAGCGCCAGGTTCTGCGCGATGTTGGCGCCGAGGTAGCGCTTGCCCATCGCCACGTCGCGCACCGCGCGCAGCAACTCCTGCGCATCGCCAGCCTTGCCCACGTAGCCGGACGCGCCGGCTTCCAGCAGGCGCTTGGGCAGCGGACCGTCTTCCAGTACCGACACGATGATGACCTTGGTGCCGTGGTCGCCCTTGACGATGCGCTCGGTGACTTCCAGCCCGCTGACGCCGGGCATGTGCAGATCGCACAGGACGATGTCCGGCTTCAGCTGCCGGATCTGCGGGAGCGCATTTTCGCCGCTGTCGGCCTCGCCGACGATCTCGATATCCGTTTGATTCGACAGGATCAGCTTCATGCCCGTACGGACAAGAGCGTGATCATCGACCAGAAAAACCCTGATGGCCATCTCGTATAACCCCAACGCAGCGGATACCGCACCATCCAGACTATCTGCGTGAATTATTCAGGGCAATACGAATTTGTAGACAAACGACGACGCTTCACGGAGTGCTCATCTGCACTTCGCGAAACGTCATCGTGTCGTCATCAAAACCCTGCCGAGCTTACTCAAGGCTCGGCACGCAGGGTCGAGTGACCTGCCAGCGCTCTCCCCGTAAGGCGCGCGACGGTCCCTGCGTCAGGCCGAGGCCAGTATGCTGGTGCGGCGGGAAAAGCGTTATCAGGACAATCCTGATCTCACGTCAGAATTATCTGACCCTCCCCCTTCCCGCTTCCGGACACCACCCCGCTGCGGATCCCGGACAGGCCCGGCGAAATTTTCCGACACTCGCGTCGGAAATGGCCGATGCGACCTCCATACCCGGCGCAGCCACGACATGCCTGGCCGCCTGCGGCACACTGCCCGAGTGAACACGATCCGTCCCTACGTCATGCAGGACCGCGCGGCCTGCCTGGCGCTGTTCGACAGCAACGTCCCGCAGTTCTTCGACCGTAGCGAACGCGCCGCCTTCGAGCGCTTCCTTGAACATGACGTCGGCGCCTGGCACTACCTGGTCATCGTCCGCGCGGGCGCGGTGGTGGCTTGCGGCGGCCACGCGCTGCGTCTCGACGGCCGCGTCGCCAGCTTCGGCTGGGGCGTGGTCGACCGCCGCCTGCACCGCCAGGGCCTGGGCCGCGCACTGACCGAGGCCCGGCTCGACGCCTGCCGCAGTGCCGGCGTCACGCGGATCGAACTGGACACCAGCCAGCACACCCAGGCGTTCTATGCGCGCTTCGGCTTCACGGTCAAGCACGTGGTCGCGAACGGCTACGGCGCGGGGCTCGACCGTTGGGACATGGCGCTGGACCTGGACCGCACGCGCGACTGAACCGGATCGCGCCTCAAGAAGTCGCCGTCAGGCGGCCAACGCGTAGCGGCGGCAGTGCTCCAGATAACCGGCTTCGTGATGGCCGGCGAGCGCGACCACGCTCTCCCACAGCCACGACGGCGTGTCGATGGCCTTGCGCCGGTCGGCGTCCAACTGTTGCAGCCACGCGGCCCGCGTCCTGGGCTTCATCTGCCGCGCATGCGCCTTACCGACGACGAAGGCGAGATAGCGCGCCGAGCGCACCGCCTCGACGTGATTGAATTGGTCGACTTCCAGTTTCAGGTCGCGCGGCGAGAGTTCGCGAATGAACAGCGAGCGGCCCAGCAGATGTACCGGCAACATTCTGCTCCCCAGGTAGGGCGACAACGCCCGCGCGGCGGCGGTGACGCGTTCGGCGTTGTCCGCCGGCATCCGCGCATCGGGCGCTGCCGGCGCGATCGGTGCGATCGCTTCCTTCAGATCGACCAGCGCATAGGACCAGTGGCCCTTGCCGGTCTTCAGGCCGACGATCGCCGCGTAGCGCAGCAGGCCGAGCGAACTGCAGCCCTTCATCCAGTACGCCGCATCGACCAGGCGCACCTCACGATTCTTGGGCTTTCCCTTGAGCGACAGCACCATCTGCGCCACCTTCGGATCGGCGAACAACCGCTCCAGCGCCTCGCGCTCTTCCGGCGCCAATGCCCAGAACTTCTCGCCAAGCGGGATACGCGGCTCCACCGCCTGCAGTCGCTCCTTGGCCAGATGCCGCCAGCGCCGGCCGAAGGCCTCGCGGCGGATGCTGCGCACGGTCTCGGGTTCGGCACCGGGGTGATCGCGGGTCGGATCCTCGATGGCGGCGCCATAGCCGTCGATCATCGCTTCCATCATCCGCGCCGTGGTGACGCCGGGCAGGTCCGAGCCGCGCGCCGCGGTGGCCAGCGACAGGCCCAGGCGGATCAGATCGTGCGCGGGATTGCCGATCACGCCCTGGTCGAGGTCGCGGATCTGGATCTCGACGCGCCCCTCGCCGTCGGCGACCGGGCCCAGGTTGCCGAGGTGGCAATCGCCGCAGATCCAGATCGCCGGCCCCATCGGCACGCGCCGCGCCGCTGGCGACGCTGCCAGCCATTCGTAGAACTTGAGCGTGTTGCCGCGGACATAGGCGTGGGCGGAGCGGGCCATCTTCAACGTGCGTTTGCGTTCGAGGATGACGGGGCGTTCGGCGAGGCTGGGCATCGAAGGTCGGACCTGGAGCGGATGGCGTGGGGGTCACGCGCGGCGGCACAGACGCTAGCAGAGCCGAACGGAATGGTCCGTGCACGGCAGGCACCTGGACAACATACGCAGTGATCGCGGGGATCGCGCGGCCACGCACCGCATGCAGGCGCGGTGGCGGCGTGCGATTGCACAGGGTTTGCTGCTTCTTCTGCCGCCGACGCGCGTGCCTGCGGCGGTCGGATCCAGCCTCTCCGCCGCCTCCTGCGTGACCAGGCACGCGCCAACGGCAGCGCCCGGCGTCGACGTCATCTTAATTACGCCCCCGGCTATGCTCCGCGCACCTCACATAACTTAGGGAGAAGTTCATGCGTCTGACCATGCCGGCAACGGTTGCTGTATGTGTGCTGCTCGCTGCCTGCGGCAAGGGTGGCGACAAGAACGGCGACAACGTCGCGATGTCCAACGCCTCGGTCGCCGACGTGGCCAAGGTGCAGGCGGCCAAGCTGCAGCCCGGCCAGTGGGAGATGCGGATCGAGCAGGTGAGCAGCGAGACCAGCGGCGGCTCCGGCAACATGCCGCAGATGCCGAAGGTGCCGCCGAGCACCGCCAAGGTCTGCCTCACCGCCGAGCAGATCAACGATCCCACCAGCCTCTTCGGCAGCGCCTCGCCGATGCAGAAGAACTGCGTGTACGACTCCTTCAGCATGAAGGACGGAAAGATCGACGCGAAGATGCATTGCACGATGGGCGACATCAAGGTCGCCGGCACCAGCACCGGCACCTTCAGCGCCACCGAGATGTCCTCCGAATCGCATTCCGAGATCACCGGCCTGCCGGGCGGCATGTCGATGAAGACGCACATGAAGATGGACGGCAAGCGCCTGGGCGAGTGCCAGCCGGGCGATATCAAGGCCGGCGATACCAAGGCGCCGGCTGCCGGCTGAGCGCGCCTGTCCTGGTGCCGACGCCCAGCGTCGCTTTGGAAGCATCCCCGTCCTGTTCCAAGCGCCGCGACGGTGACCCGTCGCGGCGTTTTTCATGCGCGGGCGTCCGCGCTTGCCGCGGTGCCATCCACCCTCCGACCAGTTGCCTGCGCAGCGAGGCACTGGCCTGTTCATGCCTGGTTGCAGGCCGATCGGCTGAATGTACGCCTCCAGCGACAGCCGCGTCGCTCCTTGCGCCCTTGCCGTGCCGACCCACCCACAACGAACAGGAAACACCCATGCGCAACACCCTTCTGGCCACGATCATCGCGCTGGCCGCAGTACCCGCCCTGGCGAGCGCACGCACGCCGGCGCCGGACTGTCACGCGATGATGCTTGCCACGGTGAAGGACGACATGCAGAACACCTGGAACAAGGGCCAGACCTTTCCGGTGGACATCGCGCGCGACACGCCGTCGGGCGGCGCGTTCTGCACGCATGGCGGCAGTTGCCTGCCGCGCAAGGTGGCCGGCAAGGAGGCGGTTCGCCTCACCGATTGCAAGATCGGGCCGTCGATCGGCGACGGCGACTACCGACTGGTCGCGTTGCCGCATTCGCACAAACACTGAATCTCCGACTTGCGCCAGGAGCGCCGACCATGAAAGTTCCATTGCGACTGGCGGCGCTATGCTGCCTTGCGTTCGCCTGCGTGTCCGCGGCGAACGCGCAACCCACGATCCGTGTCGCGGTCTATCGCGGCGCAGCCGGCTGCGACGATTGCTCAGAAACCGCCAAAGAAGCGATCGAGGCACTGAGTCCGCAGTACAAGGTCGACATCATCGGCCCGAAGGAGGCGCAAGACGTCACGTCCGCCACCCTGCGCCGCTATGCGATCTATGTGCAACCGGGCGGCGGGCAGGACATTCCGGCCGCGCTGCAGGCGATGGGCGAGCGCCGGATCGCCGCCATCCGCGACTTCGTCGCGCAGGGCGGCGGCTATCTGGGCCTGTGCATGGGCGCCTATCTTGCCGATGACACCAACATGGGCCTGATCGGCGACGATCTCGATGGCGAGGTCGGCCGACCCGGCTTCCCCGTCACCACCATCGATGAGGAGGCCGTCGCGGTTCGCTGGAAGGGCCGCCCCGACAGCGTGTTCTTCCAGGACGGCCCCTACTTCCCGAAGAGCCCCCAGGGTGGCTTCCGCGCGCTCGCCACCTACGCCAATGGCGATGTGGCCGCGGCGCGCTACAGCTTCGGCCGCGGCACCGTCGTGCTCAGCGGTCCGCATCCCGAGGCGGACCGGAGCTGGTTCGAACAGGCCGAGATCCCGCTGGACAGGATGCCCAGGACGCCGGTCCTGCAGGCGCTGTTCGACGAGTTCGCCCTGCCGGCGTCGCAGCCCTGAGTCCATCGGTGCCGACCGCCGCCGGCTGACGCGTCACCGCCCGATGCGGACGGCTCGGGCGGCGCGGGCTACTTCAACGCCCGCCAGCTCCGACCGGCACGGAAGGCGCGCTCGAGGGTCGCCGCGAGCAGGCAGATCTTCAGCGTCTGCGGCAGGATGCCGTCGCCCGGATCACTGGGCGTGCCCAGCACCACCGACAGCTGATTGGCGATCGTCTGCCACACCACCTGCGGGTGCGGGCCGATCAACCGGGTCAGTCCCATCCAGGCCCAGGCCGAGGTCCAGTCCAGGGCGCGATACAGCACGATCAAGGTGACCAGGGCCGCCAGCCCGGTGGCGCCGGCCAACTGCACGCTGTTGGCCGCAGCGCGATAGCGCGAAACGGTGCCCGCCCAGAAATGGCCGATGAAGTCGCGCAACCACGTCGGCAGCTTCCGCCACAGCCCCAGCGTGCCGTCGACCTTGCTCGACCACTTGCCGGGCGCCTTCCATTCGGCGTTGTGCACGTCGTAGCGGTAGATCAGCGCGGCCAACGCCAGCCAGACCACCGGCAACAGGGCCGAGAAGAAGATCACTACCAGCGTGTCCGCCATGCCTGGCGGCGCCTGTTCCACCGCGCCTGGCAACGCGGCATGCGCGACACCGATCGGATGGCTGATGCCCTGCCACAATTGCTGGCCGAGATCGGCGATGCGCAGATGCGCCAGCCAGCGGAACACGCCGCCCTTCCATTCGGTGAGCACGTACATGCCGACGAAGGTCCAGCCGGCCTCGCACAGCACGATCAGCACGTTCCACGCCGGATGCGCGCTGCGCTGCTTCTGTTTTTTCGCGCCGCGCCGGATCAGCCACAGCAACCCCACCGACGCCGCCAGCCACCAGCCGCCGGACACCTCGAACAGCGACCCGCGATAGGTCGGATCGAACGGATTGAACTGTCCCAAGCCCTCGCGCCCGTAGGCACGGATCGTCTCGCCGAGGAAGCCCCAGGCGGCGTAATAGGCGAAGAACGGCACCAGCGCCTGCGAGACGATCGCCGACAAACGGCGCCAGCGCGCCCTGCCCTCGTCCTGTGCAGTCGTCGCGTCGGCCTGCTCGGCCAGCGCCGCACTGGCGATCCCCGGCAAGGCCGGGCGCAGCGTTTCGAACAGCAGCACGAAGATCACCAGCTTGACCAGCACCACCAGCGTCAGCGACAGCAAGCCGGCGAGCCGGTTCTGGTAGCCGATCCACACCGCGGCCTGCAGCAGCAGTTCGTTGAGCAACACGCCGGCCAGCGCCACGGCGAGCAATTGCGGCAAGTAGCGGAACCACAGCCGCAGCGTGTCGCCGATCAACCCCAGCGGCCCGCCGCGCAGCGCCAACTCAGTCATGGCCTTGCCCCCGCGCGAAACGGAGGTAATGCGGGCGACCGCCGCGCGTGCTCACGGTGAGGTGCAGCTGCGCAGCCACCGCACGCGGCACCAGGTAGTAGCCGTCGATCGCCAACGGCACGCCCGGCTTGGCCGCGGACACGGCCAGTCCATCGCAGGCCACGCCGGGCGACTCGCCAGGCTTGGCCAAGGCACGCTGCAACAGGTCCGGCACGGTATCGATCGCGGACCAGGATCGGCCAGTGCTGTCGATCAGCTTGAGCGTGCAATCGTTCCACTCCGCGCCGGCGGCGCCCGGCGCCAGCGCCAGGCGCGTGCGCACGAAGGTGCGATCGGCGGGCAGCCCCGCCTCGAACGGCAGCACGTCGACCGACGCGAGGCGAACGGCGGCACCGTCGTAGTCCACGGTCTGCGCCATCGCCACATCCACCGGCCGCCATTCGCGCGCATGCAGCAGTTCACGCACGTCGCGCCAGCCGGTCGCGGCCATCGTGCACGGCACCAGCACCACCAATGCCGCCAGTGCGAGCCAGCGCATGCGCCGCTCGGAAACGGCCGGGGCCACGTCGCGGTCAGAGGCGTGCATGCAGCGCATCCAGATCGAGCACATCCACCGAAGCGCCGGCGGGGATCGGCGGATAGCGCACCTGCGCCTCGGCCGTCAGCTGCGGGTCGCGGTCTTCCGACAGCAGCAGCGTGCCGCCGGCCCTGGCGAGCGCGGTCGGCAGTTCGAACACCAGCACGTCCTTGCGCTCCAATCCGGGCTGCAGCGTCTTGATCGACGACAGCACCGCATCGCCCATCTCGGCGCGGCCGCTGGCGCGGTAGCGGCGGCCATCAGGCGTTGCCCAGACCCGGCCGTACGCGCGTGCGGTCGCGCGCGCGACCTTCGACCGCACCGGCACCACCAGCCACACGCCGCCACTGTCGCGCTGCTGCACCGCGCCCGCCGCCTTGAAGCGGATCGTATGCGCGAGCTGCGGCGCGCCGGCATTCACGGCCAGATTGTCGGTCTGCACCCAATTTCCCGGAGCACCGGACACTGCGATCGGGCCAGTAATGCGCTCGTAGCGCGGCATCGTCCAGCGCATCCCGGCAAGCAGCACGAAGCCGAGCAACAGGATCGCGATGGCGGCCAGCCGCTTCACGGCGCACCTGCCGGCGCGCCGGCTCGCGCTGCGCCAAGCGGCAACTCCACGACGCCGACCGGATGCGGATCGGTCCATATCGGCTGCGCGTAGAGATTGTCGAAGGCCTTGAAGGTTCTGGCGGTGATGTCGAAGCGCAGGCGCCCAGCCACCTGTTCCGTCGCCGGATAGGTCCAGACCAGGGCGACCTGTTCCGGCAGGCCAGGTTGCAACTCGGTGGTCGCCGCGCGATCGCGCACGAGATAGGCGGTCGGGCGTGCATCTGCGCCGCGCGGCGGCGCCTTCAACGCCACCGCCTGCACCAGCGATCCGCTGGTCTGCGTGGTGCGATTGGTGGCCTGCAGATACAACACGATCGCCTTGCGACCGTCGCGCGACACCACCTCGCCATCCGGTAACCGGTCGCTGGTCTCCACGTGGTCGAAGCGCAGCGACCACTCGCCCGCGGCAACGTCCTTGCCAGCCTGCAGCGCAGGCGGCACCGGCACGTCCTTGGCCTCGAACAAGCCAATGCCCCACCCCACCACGATCGCGGCAATGCCACCGATCCCGGCCAGCATCCGTGTCCGCCACTGTCCTAGAGACGCTTTGCTCGCCAAACCGGGTGACCCTTCTGGAAGCTCGGCCG
Source organism: Xanthomonas sp. SHU 199 (assembly GCF_000364665.1). Taxonomy (NCBI): domain Bacteria; kingdom Pseudomonadati; phylum Pseudomonadota; class Gammaproteobacteria; order Lysobacterales; family Lysobacteraceae; genus Xanthomonas; species Xanthomonas sp. SHU 199. The sequence goes on along the minus strand of NZ_AQOI01000079.1, from coordinate 15,344 downwards.
GACGGTAGCACCGGGTTGCGAAGACGTGCAACCCGCAACTGAATGAAGAGAAACAGTATCCCGTCCGCACTGTGGATCCTACTTCCAGACCACCTAGCAAATGCTCCAAGCGAGAGACAAGGCGCTTATCGCGGATCCCGCGACGCGGGTGCCTATTCTGAGCGCTTGAAATCGGGGCTAACGTCATCTCGCCCGAGGGCCGATGGGTGCGCTTTCATCAGCCACTCGGCCACCAGAAGATTCGGTAGCCAGCATAACCAGGCAATCGCCCGATAGGCCACGACAAATTCGATGCCCAAGACAAACGTCGAGAAAGGCAGGTAAAGACGCAGCGTTACCGCAGACAGGGTCAAGGCGAACGAGCGCATCATCCAGCGCCGATGCTCAGCCAGCCGACCTGTCAGAACCTTACGCAGCGCGATGGCCGTTGTCGCCATCCACGCGATTCCAAGCGCACCGAATCCCGCGCCAGCGACAGGCCCGGTGGATATCCCGGCAGCAAGAAACACGGCGGAGAGGCCTCCGACCATGCAACCCGCGACATACACGCGTCCGGTCGCCCGATGCCACCCTGGGTGACGCAGACGAAGCCGGCGAACGAACTGGAGGGGCCCACAGAGCAGCGCCGTCGCGGCGCTGGTCGCGTGCACGATCAACCAGGGATGCACGTGCCGGTTGGCTGCGACCCCAGGTGGCACCGGACCTCGGTCGAACAGATAGCGATAGGACAGCAGGGCGACCGTGCCGCTCAATACAGCGAGCACGCCCCATGCATAGCCCGACCGTCTGGATTTCGCTGTCGTACTTGCCTGCGACCGATACGCCGAATGCATCATGCTGCCCCCTGGAGTGACAAATGCGGCCATGGGCCGGACTTCAAGCCGCGGCATGTCCGCCACGTCCTTCAAGTGCAACACTATCGGTGCCGGGCAGCCGAGCCCATGTTCGATCGTCGAAACATCTGTCGCTATCGTCCAGACATGACCGACCCGCTTTCCGACATCCTCACCCTCGTTCAGCTCGACTCGTATGGATTTCGCGGGTTGGACGCTGGAAGCGATTGGAGACTGCGTTTCCCACCAGCCGACGGCATCCGATGCTTTGCCATCGATTCGGGGGAATGCAGGATCGTGCTGCAGGACGCCCGCTCTCATATCGCCTTGGAACCGGGTGATGTGATTCTTGTGCAAGGAGGAGCCGCCATGCAGCTGTATGCAGGCGCCCCCGTGACGTGGCAGGACGCCATCTCGTTCCTGACACAGGTGCCGCCTGGCCACGTCGCTGAACTCAATGGCGGCGGGGTGTGTCGAGGCATCGGGGGATTCTTTTCGTTGCGCGGCCAACATGCTGCGGCCATCCTTTCAGCGGTACCGCCGGTGGTCCACATCCGGTCTCAAGATCACAAGGCGGCGCTTCAAGCCAGCGTACGGCGCCTCATCGTCGAACTGCGCGAACCTCGGCCAGGCAGCGATCTGCTCGCTGGACACCTTGCGCAGGCGCTGTTGATCGAGGCCTTGCGCGCCCATCTGGAGACAGGCCAGCAGCAGATAGGATGGCTAGCTGCCCTAGGCGTGCCCGCGCTCAATCGTGCCCTGACGGCCATGCACGCAAACGTCAGCCATCGCTGGACGGTCGCAGAATTGGCGGCTGCCGCACGGATGTCGCGCTCCAGCTTCGCCGCCCATTTCGAGCGCGTAACCGGCGAGACACCGATGGATTATCTGACCCGGTGGCGCATGGCCCTGGCGTCTCATCGTCTGCTGACGTCGACGCTGCCGGTCGGTGCGATCGGCATGTCTGTCGGTTACTCGTCTGAAAGCGCGTTCGCGGTTGCATTCAAACGCAACTTCGATGCATCGCCCAGCCAGTATCGCGCGCAATCAATAGCGGCCAAGTTCTGACGCTGTGGGTGTCTTAAGGACGCAAACACTGCTTAGGTCCCACCGCCCTAGATCAACGCAGGCGTCCCGCCCTTGGGCTCCGCAAACGCCATCACGCCTTGACCGCCAGTGTGGCGGAGAGAGTGGCCGCCAGAGCCAGTTAACGCTGGATCACGCTAGAACACCAAGATCAACGCAAGCACATGATATTACTAGCATAAAATGACGGACTTCGTCTCACAACGCCCCTGAAAAGCTGATAGTATCGCGCCATCAAACACGGAAAATTCACGGAACGAGACGTGGCCCGAACCCTACATCGCCTCTCTGCCACCTTCGTTAGATCAGCCATTAAAGGAACCGTGAAGCCTGGGCGTTACACAGACGGCGGCAATCTCGCCCTGCGAGTCGGGGGCGGCGGCGCCGTGTCCTGGACATTTGAATTTGTGCGCGCAGGTAGGCGCCGCGAGTTGGGCCTCGGGTCGGCTGGTATCGTAGGACTGGCAGAGGCACGCGCCCGCGCAGCGCAGTTCCGGGTAGACCTGGCAGCCGGCATCGTTCCTAGTACCGCGCGCGCCAGGAGCCAGGCATCTATTGGCCTGACCTTTGCGCAGGCCACTGAAAAGTACCTTGCCAGTAAGGTTTCTGCTTTCAAGAACGACAAGCACAAGGCCCAGTGGCGAAACACCCTTGAGACATATGCTCATCCGGTCTTCGGCGCGCTCGATGTAAAGCAGGTAGACACACCCCATGTCCTTGCTGCTTTGGAGCCGATTTGGCTCACAAAAAACGAGACAGCCAGCCGTGTGCGCGGTCGGATCGAACGGGTTCTCGCTTGGGCAACGGTGAACAAGCATCGCTCAGGCGAAAACCCCGCTCGGTGGCGAGGGCATCTCTCGGAAGCTCTGGCAGCCCCTGCCCAGGCCAAGAGGGTTCAGCACCACGCCGCCCTGCCCTACAGCGACTTGCCGCAATTCATGGCCGACCTCGAAAGGCAAGTCGGCACAGGCGCGGCAGCACTTCGATTCGCCATCCTGACAGCCACACGCACTAGCGAAGTGCTAGGGGCTTGCTGGGGCGAATTCGATCTACAGGAACGAACGTGGGTCATACCCGCTGAGCGCATGAAGGCAGGTAAGGAACATCGTGTCCCACTGTCTCGACAGGCTGCAGCACTGCTGATGCAGATGCAGGAATTCACCTCCCATGACGCCGCGAGCTTCGTGTTTCCCGGCGCGAAGCCGGGTGCATCACTGTCGAATATGGCGATGCTGTCAACCCTGAAACGGATGGGGCGGTCCGATCTGACGACACATGGATTCCGCAGTTCTTTCCGTGACTGGGCGGGCCAAGAGACCCATCACCCACGCGAGGTTATCGAACACGCCCTCGCCCACCAGTTGAAGGACAAGGCCGAGGCCGCTTACGCCCGCGGCGATCTACTGAAGAAGCGACGTGTTCTTATGGAAGACTGGTCCGCGTTCGCATCGCCAGCGGAATGACGCGGGTATTCACATGAGAAATCGCCATGTGAATACCCAATCCTAAGTCATTGATCTTAAATGCCATTCCCTAATGTGAATACTTCTCAAGCTGCACTCCCCGCGCAATGATGCCGCCACGCCTGAGACGACTTGGGCGATAAATGGAGCATCTAACACATGTCAGAACACCGCCTTCAAGTTGAACGTCTCCCATCGGTCTTGGCGCGCGTGGGCCGCAGTCGCGCAAGCCTTTATCGCGATATCGCGGAAGGCCGTTTCCCTGCCCCCTCTAAGATCGGCCCGCGCGCTATAGGCTGGGACCCCAGCACTGTCGATCGCTGGATTGCCGCGCGCTTTGAAGCCACGGAGGCATCTACCCGATGAGCGCACAAAAAAAACGCCAGGCCGATGGGCGCGGCCTGGCGTTGCAGAACCCCGAGAACCGTTTCGGCGAGATTCGCCATCAGGATGCCGCGCCATCGGTTCGCGGGTTACTGTCCGAATTTCCGCCGGAGGTATTCAAGCGCTCGGCATCTTGGCACCTGGAACGCGCCCACCGTGCGCGCAGCGTAGGCGAACTGAGGCACCATATGTTCGCCTGGCTGATCCGCTGGGCCTGCTACACACGAAGCATCAGCTGCCATTTCGTTGCATACGCCCCGGCGGCATTCGCATCGGCAGTCGCCGCAAGTGGGCTGCGTGTTCGGTTCCGCGCGGCAGACATTCGCGCCATTTGTCGCATTGCAGCGCGCGCCGTGTGGGGTGAGTAGCAAGTGGCTTCAACCCGTTTCCGCGATTTTGTCGCTACCCGCTGGCCGACACCCGAGCATGCGCTAGCCGAGTTTTTCGGCGACGCGCAGACAGCCGCCGCTGAGGTTGGCGGTCTGCTGGCAGAGCTTCCAGCACTTGATGGTTCGCGCCGATACCTACCCGCCCTGAGTGGCCGACGCGATAAGCGGCAGTTCCTGATCGCGTCCGTTACCGTCGATCCTGACGGTACGGCCTGGCCTGCAATTACGTTTCGCTCGTTTAAACGCGGTGGCGCCAGCACCTACTGGAAGCCGCGCGATGCGGCGTGGCAGCTTTTCAAGCTGGCTGGCGACGATGCCGTCGCGCGTGAAGATGGTTACGCAGAACGAATCCTTCGTGCGCAAGAGATTGCGCAGCAGCGCGCCGCGGAGCGCGAAGCCACCGACGCAATCGGTCGCGCGGCGGCAGCCGATGCCGCCCTTGCTGCATGGGACTCGGCAGCACCTGCTGACGACTCGCACCCGTACCTACTGAAAAAGGGCGTGCGCTCCTACGGGCTGCGCGTAGCCTCGCTGACGATGCGCGCGAGCCTTTGGGACAGCGAGCGAGAACGCTGGATCAGCGACGCCATCGCCGTGCGCGCTGGTGATCTGCTGGTGCCGGCGCACCTGCCAGACGGGCGCCTGGTCAACGTGCAGCGAATCGACCCCGCTGGTCGAAAGCTCTTTCTGCGCGGCGGCCAGAAGCGCGGAACATTCTTCCGAATCGGGGGCGCTGGCCGCGCGTGGCTCTGCGAGGGCTACGCCACGGGCGCCAGTGTCCATGCTGCGACTGACAAAGCCGTCATTATCGCGTTTGACGCCGGCAACCTAGTGCACTGCGCAGGTCTAGCCGACGCGGTGGCCGCAGACCACGATGACAGCGGCACCGGCCAGCGTGCGGCAGAAGCCGCCGCGCTGCCGTGGGTGATGCCTCCCAAGCCTGGCGACTGGAACGACCTGCACCAGCGTGCCGGACTGGGCGCTGTACGCGCCGGACTGGCCGTGCTGCAGCAGCCCCCGGATCCGGAAGCGCCCGTGTTCGCGCGGGTGTTCGACCTGCCGCGGGTTGAAGTTCCGCCGGGGTGCGAAGAAGCGCTCCGCGCGCTGGCACGAATCGCCGATCCTGCCGAAGCCGCTGCATTCGCCTGGGCCGTCGCGAAGCGCCTAGCGCTCGGCATTCCGGCGCGTGGAGAGACGGTCGAATCCGTCGCGGATGCGCTGCGGGCTGCGTTGCCGCGGCGCGTGCTGGCCGCCGGCACGGTCGACGCCATCGCGGGCGGGGTTCGCTGGATCGTTGAGCGTCGGCGCGATTCCGCGCTGGCGGCGGTTCGGCCGTCCGCGGCTGTTCTGGCTGGGCACGACTTGCAGCGCCTGCGCAGCCTGCCCGAATTCGGCGCGGGCGAGTATCAAGGCGTGATCGTCCTGCGCGCCCCGATGGGCGCCGGCAAAACGCAGCGCGTGGGCCGTCCGTTCGCCGAGTGGGCGCGGCACCAGCCTGGCCGGTTTGTGGCGCTGGCGCATCGACAGTCGCTGATTGCTGAGCTTGCAACGCGCTTGGGATGCGACCACTACCAGCGCGTGGGCGGCGAGGAAGCTGTGCACATCGATGCACTGGCAAGCTGTTTGCCATCTGTCGTGAAGGCCGATCACGCGCAGATTTTTCGTGAGGCGCGTTGGGTGTTCGTCGACGAAATCGCCCAGGTCTTGCGCAGCCTCGCGGCGAGGGTCACTGTCGCAGACAAGCGGACCATGGCGGATGTCCTGGTCGGGCTGCGTGAACTGGTCGCGCGCGCTGAGTGCATCATCGTGGCCGACGCCGGCATCGACGACCGAACAATTCGCTTTCTGGAATCCTGCCGCCCCGGCGAGCGCTTCGGTGTGATCGACGTGGATGCACCACGGGCCGAACCGTTGCGCTGCGACTTCGGATTCGGGCCGGATGCGCTGCGGCACGTTTACGGCGAAATGCTCGCGGAACTCGCTGAAGGTCGTAGGCTCTGGGTTGCCTGCGGCGAGAAGTCCCGCGCTATAGAGTGCGCGCGGCTGCTTGAATCGTCGGGGCGTCGGGTGTTGCTGGTCAGTTCCGATAACGCAGGTAATCGGGAGCAAGCCGCTTTCCTAGCCGAACCGGACCGCCTGTCGCGTCTTTACGACGCGGTTGTCGCAAGCCCCGTCATTTCGTCGGGGGTGTCCATCGAGCATCGTGGCGCGCCGTGGTTCGACCGTCTGTTCCTGATCGCATCCGGCGCGACAGTCACACCAGCGGACGCCATGCAGATGGCGCGACGCGTGCGCTACTTGCGGCGCATTTCAGTCGTTGCCACACCATCGAACCGCACGGAAATCGATTCAGCCGCCGCGATCCTGGATGGCCTGTCTCAAGCTGCCGAACTGGAAGGCCGCCCGGTGCTTCCGACCGACTTGGACGGCTTCGTCGCGGACATCGAAGCCGGCGACGCCAGGCAGAGGGCGGATTTCGCTGCTGGTGTATGGTGGCTGCTTGAGGCGGCGGGCTACGCCGTGCGCCCGATTACTGCCGCCGACGATGGGGAGGTCTCGGCCGAATCGCTGAAGCTGCTGCGCGCCGAAATCAACCGCGAGCAGCGCGATGCGATCTTGGGAGCGCGTGACTTGGGCGACTTCGAGGCCCGTCGCTTGCGTGAGCGGCCCGCTATCAGCGAAGCCGACCGCGCGGCGCTGCTGCGACATCGAATTGTGCGCGACCTGGGCGTGCAGGAGGCGCTGTGCGAAGCCGACCTAGACATATGGGATGACGGGCGCGGCCCGCGCGCCTGGGACCGATTCACGGCCGCTACGGCTGGTCTGGCCGATGCGAGCATGGAGCCAGCCGGCGAATATCTGACGCGACGCCGGTTCGCTCGGGCAAGGGTCAGTGCCTACGCGGACCTGTTCGCCGGGTTCCGGCTTGGGTCAGGCTTTCGGATCACGGGCGAGGTCGCGCAGGTGCTGGTGCAGCGAGCGTTCGCTCGGCGGCAGATGTTGGCGGTGCTGGGAGTCGTCGGCGCTAAGTGGGCCGGTGAGCGGTTCGCGGTGCCAAGTGGACGAGCGGCCACTCAGGCGGTGATGGATCTGTTTCAGCGTATGGGTCTTGAGCTCAAGCGCCGCGAGGGGACAGCTACCCCCACAAGTGCCAAAAATACCTTAGGTAGTCTAAGGACTTGTGGGGGTGGTTCGGAGCGGAATCGGTGGTACGAAGTCACGGCGGAATCCTGGTACCGAACGGCCGAGCTTGCGGCACGGCGTAATGCACGCCGGGTGCTGGATCGTGTGCCGGTGGAGACAGAAGACGACCGGTACTGGCTCGCTGTCCGCCGGGACATCATCGGCCGGCGTCTGAGTGGCGATGAGGCGGCACGGTTGATCGTGGAGCGCTGTCGAACGCATCCGGCCTGCACGGCGCGGCGGGACGCACTTGGAAGGACATTCGGGGCGCGGGTGGCCGTGTTCTGGCTGCGAAATGTCTACGCGCCTGAATGGTGGCCGGCTGCGGCGTGAAGTAGATTTGGGCCACCTCATCTTGAGGTAAAAGGGGGTCAAGGATGGATTTGTATGCATTTGAACAAAAGACAGTGGCATCGGCCGCAGTTGGCGATCTAGTGTTTGCTGATGAGCATTGGCGGCTCAAGGTTGAGATTCCGAACGATGGAAAGTATCTGCTAAACCTTACAGGTGAACTGAATTCACCACTTTGGAAGGTTGATGATAATGCATCAGATATATGCGTTGGGCTGGCTAAGGATTTTCAGTGGTTTCCACATGGTGATGTGACCACTGGAAAACAAGTCGTCCCGCGCCACTTGAGCATTGCGATTACAGAAATTGGTCCGATTATCGCCGCCGTTTTTCAAGGAAATTATCTATTCTTCTCGACCGCGGGCAGCAAGACTGTTGCATCGAAACGCGGCACCTTGAGCTTCATCAATTGGTCGATTCATGTCCGCGACACACGAGATTTGAGGTCGTGGCAACTTGTTCAGATCGGCCCGCCTGCCGCCGAGGGCTGAATTTAGGGATTCCAGAAAGCATAGGCCACCCATGGTGGCCTATGCTTGATCCAACTGCCTTGGCTATTTACTTTGGCGCCGAATACTTCGCAGTTGGAATCCTATAGGATTCGATGAAATTACCATCTTTGTCATAAATGACCACGATAGTGGTTATGGAATCCCGGTAGACCACGGTGGCATTGCACGGGCAGCTTGCCGCAGCCGTCACCATCCCCATCGGCTGATTCTTTTCGTCGCTGACGGAAACCATCTGCTTTTCAGCAGCAGAACCAATCGGAAGAACGGAATCCACCCCGGGCGTCACGGAAACGACGGTAATTACTTCGTCTTTAAGCGAGTTGATCTGAACGAACTTGAGGCCCGCTTTCTCAAAGGTGTATACCTTGAATAGAGGCGACAAGCTGACATTCTGCTTTCCGACCGGCAGACGTTCGCCCATGCCTTGGATTACATCATCAGGGTTGAGCCTACTGTTGCCTGCGATGGCACTGGCACTTGCAACGGCGGCTAAAAAAGAAATTGCCAAAATAGATTTGCGCATACTATCTCTGATCCATGAGTGGGGCCGAACGTTTGTAATCGAATGGCGGCCGCAGCCATTCGCTCTGTTTCGCCAGCGCTCGGTGGTGCTGGCAGGCAGACACTAGACCCGCATCACGGTGCAAGCAACCTGGCCGGTCTCACTTGTCTACCATCTGAACCATTGTGACAGTCGGGGCGCAACTATGAACGGACGGCGCCCCGTTCACTTTTTCGGGTCCTTCCCCATGGGGTACGGCCTGCGGGGTCGCCGACACCGCCGAGAATCTAATCTGGCTGCGATTCCAGATTTGTTTTTCTTATTACTCCGTGAATAGCGAAATGGAATAGCTCAAGCGGGCTTTTAACTTCTCATCGCCCACAAGTGTAAAGCATGCTTTACAGGTGGCGGATATCTTTTGTAGGAACGCTAGGCGGAAATCGCGGAAGTGGATTGACCAGCGATAGAAGCGGAAATTCCGCAAGTGGAATCGAATATTCCACCCCCGGAAAATCAATCGCGACGGGGCATTCCGCCACCGCAAACCCGAGAACCAAAACTAAATGTCCGACGAAATTAAAAACCTGCTTCAAAGCGCCCGCGCCGCCCAGGGCGCAATCGTGGCGACCGACTCCGATGGTGGCGTCCGGTACGCGCTGCCAGCCTCCACAGCCCGAGGCATCGGCCTTGACCTGGCCGCCAGCGTCGCGCCCAACGTCGCCGCCCTGTTCGACGCAGAGGGCCGCTTGCGTGCCTCCCCGAAAGGCCGCCCCGCGGTCGCGGACTTCACCCTGTCGGCGCTGGACATCGCACGCGCACACAGCCGTTGCGTTGCTGCTGGCGCGCTTCTGTTCGTCCGCGAGGAACCACTGCCGCCGCGTCGGATCGGCACTGGCCCCGAGCTTCCGGTTTTCGCGCGCGAAGTGCACGGCCTCAGCGTGGTGCGTCCGCTTCCGATGGCCGTTGTAGCGGACAGTGCCGATGCTGTCGTCGCGACCGCGCTCCCGGTCGCTTCCGCCAGCGTTGACTGGACCGAGCAAAGCAGCACCCCGAGCTACGGCGCGACGCTGGAAATCCCGCGCAACGACTACCGTGACCGCCTCCATAACGGAACTCTGGAAGAACTGCTCCATGCCGCGATCCTGGCCGGAGTCGGTCGTATCGCCGATAAGGCAGTGCTGGCAGCACTTGGCGCCGCGTCCTTGGCAAACTTCAGCCTCGCCAACGCTGCCTCTGCCGGCCATCAGTTCAGCGAGCTTCGCGGAATTGTCGGTACTACTGGCGCAGGCGCAGTGGTGGGTGCTGACGGCGTTCTGCGCGTTGCTGGTGTGGCCGCGGAGCTTACCGACAGCACTACGGGCACGTTCATCGGAGACTTCAGCCGTTCGGCCATTGTGCTGGACCGCGAGGTTCGCATCGTGGCTGATCGATCCAGCAGGGAAAGCGCGCTCAAGCTAAGCGTTTTCGCCGGGGCCGCTGCCCTGGTGCCGGACGCGCAGCGCAATTTCTGGCGGGTGGCGGCATGACCGCTCCCCGTAGTTTCGTCGGCCGCTTCGCGGCGGCACGCGCCGCGTTTTTCGGTGCGGAAGCGCCGGACGTGGCCGGGATCGCTGCGTGGGCACACGTGGAAATCGCTTCGGTAAGCATCGGCCGTCTGGCTGATGACGACGATGGCCCCCGCCTGGCGATCCAGTGTGCCGCACTTCGGCATCCGCTCTGGCGGCCATCGTCCGATGCACGCGAAGAAATCGAACGTCGCGTCCGGCACGCCTGGCCCGAATTGCCCGCCGACGAAGTGCGCCGAGTGCTGGCACACCTGGATGCCCGCGTTCGTGCGGAACTGCTGCGGCCGGCGCGCGGCCCCGATCAGCAGGAGGTCGCACCCTCGCGCCGCAGTTGGGTCCACGGTTGGCGCTTCGATGCGCACGACGCGGAGGTCGCCCGATGATTCATATTTTCGGGTTGATGATGGCGCTTCTCGCCTGGGAGGCGGCACTTTTGCCTCTTCTGCCGAGGAAGCGCGACCCCAAGCAGAAGAAGAAACCAACGGCCGCCGTCCTCAAGCGGCGTATACAGCGCCGACCAGGCATGATCCGCATTGGTGGCGATTCGGTCCTCGCCCAGGCGCGGGAGGTGATCCGATGACCTCTGGATATCGAAGCGGCGGCGTTGATTTCGACGATCTGTTCGACCCCTACGTGCAGGGCGACTTTGCACGCGACTGCGGGATGCGAAGCGGTGGAATTGACCTGTCTCGGCGATATGCCCCCATCGCCTTCGGCGGTAAACGCGCCGATGTAGGCTATCGCAGCGACGGCGTTGATGTGTCAAATCTGTGGGCTGCTAAGGGCACGGCTCGTTACTCGCTCGGCTTTGACGGCCGCAGCTATCAGCGAGGGATCACTGCACTTTCCGGCCAGACCGGCACCATCACCGCGTCAATTTCCCTGTCACTAGGCAGCGATGGCCGGTGGGTCGTAGATGGCACCGGGACCGGCAGTACCGAAAGCGGATCATGGTTGCCGCCTGGTTCAAACGCAGGCGATTTCGAAGTCCAGTTTGGTTTCGTGTTGTCTGAAGGGGCGGCGCCCTCCGATGTCTCCAATGGCGCGGATGCGTTCGCCAGCCTTGGGACATCGCGGGGCATCCGCTTCACAAACTCCACGAATGCGGCAACTGGACCCCGCCGTGAGTCGAAGCTAAGCGTAACTTGCCGGCTGCGCCGGATCAGCACGGGGGCTGTCACAACTTCGACTTGCGCACTTACCGTCTTCGTGGAGCCGCAGCGGTGAAGCCGCTTTCGATGCACTCTTTCCCCCAGCAGGTTCAGGAAGTGGCGGCCGTTATCGGCCGCCACTTGGCACTGCGCTTAGCGGGTGAGGTCTTCCATGCGCGGCACGTCCGGCGGGACGGGAAACGCTCCGTCGCTGGCATCATCTACATCCCGACAACGCCTGAAGGCAATTCATTTAACCGCGCTGCGGCCATCGTCGGCGATGAGGCTGCCCGAAAGCTAGTCGCGATGTTCGGCGGAGCGGAGTTGCGGTTTGGGCGCTGCAAGGTGCTGGCTGACAGGGTGCGCGATTCCAGTATCCGCGACTACTGGCGCAATTCAACGCTCAGTGCACGATGGGTCGCCTGGATGCACGATGTCAGCGAGCGCCAAGTGCGGAACATTTGCGCTGGCGAGCCACGCTTGGCCTACGTCAACCGCCAAGAGACCAGGAGCGCCACAGATGCGGCTGCGTGAGGTGCTACGAGTCACCGGGCTGTCTGCTGGTGCGCTCTATCGGGCGATGGCGGTGGGTGACTTCCCAACGCCCGTACGGCTGGGGCGGCTGGTTGCCTGGCGGCGTGGCGAGGTGGATGCGTGGGTCGACTCGCGACAGCAGTAGCAGTTCAGAGACACGGAAAAGAACACGGAAAAAGCCGGTTTAATCCGGCCATTTTTCCTTTATAATCAGAAATTTAGGCGAACGTTTTGGCGGAGAGAGTGGGATTCGAACCCACGGAAGGTTTGACCCTTCGCCGGTTTTCAAGACCGGTGCCTTAAACCGCTCGGCCATCTCTCCGTTTGCGAACGCGGCGGTAACCAAAAACCGTCGGCACGGACGCGCATTTTCGCACGCCCGCGGCGGTTTTGCTCGACCGATGTGCTCGGCCGGCGTCGCGATCAACCCGCCTCGACCGCCATCGCGCCCAGGGTCGAGTGGCGGGCCTTGGTGCGCTCGGGGCAGTTGCCGCCGCAGTCCAGGCGCGAGGCTTCGATCTGGCGCGGCAGGTGTTCGGCGAGGAAGTCGATGAACACGCGCACCGCCGGCAGCAGGCCGCGGCGCGAGGCGAACACGGCATGGCAGATGCCCTGCGGCAGCGACCATTCCGGCAGCACCACTTCCAGTTCGCCGTTGCGCACGGCTTCGGCGCAGACGGTCTCGGGCAGCAGGGTGATGCCGAAGCCGTCCTTGACCATGGACTGCAGCAGCGGGAAGTCGAAGCCGGCCACGCGCGGCTGCAGGTCGACGCGGCGCACTTCGCCGGCCGGGCCGTGCAGTTCCCAGCGCTGCCGGGCTTCGTCCTCGCTGATGCTGAGGGTGACGTGCGAGGTCAGCTCCTCGGGATCCTTGGGGCGGCCGGCGCGGTCCAGGTACTTGGGGCTGGCGACCAGCAGTTCCTGCACCTGGCCGAAGCTGCGCATCACCAGGCTGCCGTCGTCGTCCAGGCGCGAACGCACGCGCAGGGCGACGTCATAGCCTTCGTTGATGATGTCGACGCGGCGGTTGCTGATGTTCAGTTGCAGCCGCACCTTGGGGTATTGGTCCAGGAACATCGGCAGCAGCTTGGGCAGCTGCATCTGCGCCAGCGACACCGGCACGCTCACCCGCACCAGTCCGCGCGGCTCGGCACTGAGCCGGTCGACCACTTCGCGCGCCGCCTGCGCCTCGGCCAGCATGGTCTGGGCGTGGCGGTGCACGCTCATGCCCAGGTCGGTGACGGCGAAACGACGCGTGGAGCGCTGCAGCAGGCGCACGCCCAGGTCGCTCTCCAGCTGGCTGATGCGACGGCTCAGGCGCGACTTGGGGATGCCCAGGGCGCGCTCGGCGGCGGCGAAGCCGCCGTGGTCGACCACCATGGCGAAGTAGTACAGATCGTTGAGGTCGTGCATGTTCTTTCGATATTTAGAACGATGGGGACAATCGGATCCGGTTCATTCTACTCCTACAACGATTTGCGCTGCAGGGACGCCGGTCGTGCTCGCGCGGTGGCTCAGGCACGGATGGAGGCGATCGCAGGGTAACCCCGGCCGGGCTAGCGCGAAGTGATGGGGACGGGAGCTCGGCGCACGCGGAACGCCGCTGCGGCGCGTGCTGCAGTGGGCACTGCATGCGAACGCCCTGCCCCGTCCGGGTCGACGCTCCATTTGTGGCGCAAGACGGTGCACTGCCCGCATCAGGACACGTTGCCTGAGCGCAGGGACGGACAGGAGGGCGGCGCCGCAGCAACGGCGACGCGAGGCGCGCCCGGGGCCGACGCCCCGGGCCCGAGCGATCAGCCGATCCGCTCGGCCCCGCCCATGTACGGGCGCAGCGCGTCGGGCACGGTGATCGAGCCGTCGGCGTTCTGGTAGTTCTCCATCACCGCGATCATGGCGCGGCCGACCGCGGTGCCGGAGCCGTTGAGCGTGTGCAGCAGCTCGGGCTTGCCGGTAGCGGGGTTGCGCCAGCGCGCCTGCATGCGCCGCGCCTGGAAATCGCCGCAGTTGGAGCAGGAGGAGATCTCGCGATAGGTCTGCTGCGACGGCAACCAGACTTCCAGGTCGTAGGTCTTGCTGGCCGAGAAGCCCATGTCGCCGGTACACAACAACATCTTGCGGTACGGCAGGCCCAGCGTCTCCAGCACCACTTCGGCGCAGCGGGTCATGCGCTCGTGTTCGGCGGCGCTGTCTTCCGGGCGGCACACGCTGACCAGTTCCACCTTCTCGAACTGGTGCTGGCGGATCATGCCGCGGGTGTCGCGGCCGCCGCTGCCGGCCTCGGAGCGGAAGCACAGCGAGTGCGCGGTCATGCGCAACGGCAGGCGCTCGGCCTCGACGATCTCGTCGCGCACCAGGTTGGTCAGCGAGATTTCCGAGGTGGAGATCAGGTAGCGCTTCTGTTCGCCCAGCGCGGTGGCGAACATGTCTTCCTCGAACTTCGGCAACTGGCCGGTGCCGTACAGGCTGTCGGCGTTGACGATCACCGGCACGTTGGTTTCCTGGTAGGCATGTGGGCCGGTGTGCAGGTCCAGCATGAACTGCGCCAGGGCGCGGTGCAGACGCGCGATTGGCCCGCGCAGCACGCTGAAGCGCGCGCCCGACAGCTTGGCCGCCGCCTCGCCGTCCAGCCAACCGTGGCGCGCGCCGAGTTCGACGTGGTCCTTGACCTCGAAATCGAAGCTGCGCGGGCTGCCCCAGCGCTGCAGTTCGACGTTGTCGGCTTCGTCCTTGCCGGTGGGCACATCGGCCTGCGGCAGGTTGGGAATCTCCAGCGCCAGCGTCTCCAACTGCGCGCGGATCTCGTCCAGACGCTGCTCGGAGGCCTTCAGCTCGTCGCCGAAGCCGGCGACTTCGGCCATCAGCGCACTCGCATCCTCGCCCTTGGCCTTGGCCTGGCCGATCGCCTTGGACCGGCTGTTGCGCAGGCTCTGCAGTTCCTGGGTCCGCACCTGGATGCGCTTGCGGTCGGCCTCCAGGGCCTCCAGGGCGGCCACGTCCAGCGCATAGCCGCGACTGGTGCGCAGGCGCTCGGCGAGGTCGGCGGGCTGTTGGCGAAGCAGAGCGGGATCGAGCATGGGCGCGGGGTGCCAGGGGAACGAATCCGGGATTATCGCCTGTCCGTCGCGGTTTTGCCGACTCGCGCCCGCCGCGGCGCGCGATTCACCGCGGCTATGCCAGAATCGACCGGTTCCCTACGGTGAGTCCCATGTCCACGTCGCCCTCGTCCTCCAAGTCCGGCATCGTGCTGCATCTGCCGCGGCGCCTGCTCGCGATCGTCGGCATCGCCTTCGCCGCCGGCCTGCTGCTGTTCCTGGTGGTGTGGCTGGTCGGACGCAAGGACAACGATTTCTACAAGCCGCAGCCGGCGCAGCAGGTGCAGCAGGACACC
>NZ_AQOI01000078.1:0-2555 GCF_000364665.1 Xanthomonas sp. SHU 199 | reverse complement strand
CGGCCGCGGCGCCGGCGCCCGAGCCGATCCGCATGCCGGGGCGACCACCGCGACCGCTGCTGGTGCATCCGCGCGAGCTGCCGCGGCGCGGCCTCGGCAGTGCCGAGGGCCGTGCGGCGTTCATCCACGCCATCGCCCACATCGAGCTCAACGCCATCGACCTGGCCTGGGACGCGGTCTACCGCTTCCGCGGCCTGCCGCCGGCGTTCTACGCCGACTGGGTGGCGGTGGCGGACGACGAATCGCGCCATTTCGTGTTGCTGCGCGACCGCCTGCGCGCGCTGGGCCATGCCTACGGCGATTTCGCCGCGCACAATGGCCTGTGGGAGATGTGCGAGAAGACCGCCCACGACGGCCTGGCGCGGATGGCGCTGGTGCCGCGCGTGCTGGAGGCGCGCGGCCTGGACGTGACCCCGGGCATGATCGTCAAGCTGCGCGCGCTCGGCGACGACGCCACCGCCGACATCCTGGAGATCATCCTGCGCGAGGAAGTGGCGCACGTGGCCGCCGGTTCGCGCTGGTACCGCTGGTACTGCGCGCAGGCCGGGATCGAGCCGCGCGCCCGCTTCGCGGCGCTGCTGCGCGAGTACGCCGGCGGCTACCTGCACGGCCCGTTCAACCTGCAGGCGCGCCTGCTGGCCGGGTTCGACGAGGACGAATTGCTGGCGCTGCAGCAGCAGGCCGGCTGAGGCGGCGTCCTGCTGCGGCGTGGCGCCCGGGTCGCGTCAACGCGCAGGCGGCTGCATGAACGCCTGCGCACGCGTTCTGTGACGCCTATCTCCGAGCGGACACCCCGCTGCATTTGTTGCTTGCGCTGAACGGTGGCTGAGCGGCTAATCGAACTCCCCCGCGCGGCCTCCCCCGTCTCCGGCCGCGCGCGGGGCGACGTTCGTCCCTACTCACCACCCAGGAGTCCGACATGAAGTCGATGTGCAGCCTTACCGCGATGCTTGCCCTGTGTGTCGCCGGTTCCGCCTCCGCAGCCGGAACGCCCCTGTTCCAGAGCAGCCAGTACGTCTCCAAGTCCATCGCCGGCGAGCCGGCGCTGAGCCGCCTGCTGGCCAATCCCGCCACTGGCGCGGTGCAGCGGGTCGGCGTGAACGCCGCCGCGGTCACCTCCGGACAGAAGCAACTCGAGCTGGACCTGCTGGGCCAGCGCATCACCGCCACGCAGTTGAAGACCGAGCAATTGGAAGGCGGCAACAGCATCTGGTACGGCAATCTCGGCAATGCCGCGGTGGCGCGGACCCGCGCGCTGTCCGGCCTGGATCCGCTGAACTCGGCGATCCTGGTGCGCAGCGGCGACACCATCACCGGCAGCATCCGCAGCAACGGCACGCTGTTCCACCTGCGTCCGATCGCCGGTGGCGGCCATGTGCTGGTGGAGGTCGACGAACGCCGCATGCCGGCCGAGCATCCGGCCGACTACGCGCTGCTGCCGACCGTGCAGATGCCGCAATCGGTGATCGACGAACGCGTGACCGCCGCCGGTGCCTCGTCGGGCTCGCCCGCGACCATCCGCGTGCTGGTGGTGGCGACCAACAAGGCGGTGACCAGCTACGGCGGCAACATGCAGTCGCTGGTGCAGTTGGCGGTGGCCGAGTCCAACCAGGGCTACACCAACAGCAACGTCGGCATCACCATGCAACTGGCCGGCTACGAGACCACCAACTACACCGAGTCCGGCGACTTCAACACCGACCTGACCCGCTTCCGCGGCACCAGCGACGGCTACATGGACAGCATCCATACCTCGCGCAACAGCACCGCAGCCGACGTCGGCGTGCTGATCATCGACAACTCCGCCTATTGCGGCCTCGCCTCGGGCATCGGTTCCACCGCCGCCACCGCGTTCGCGGCGGTGTACTGGGATTGCGCCACCGGCTACTACAGCTTCGCCCACGAGATCGGCCACCTGCAGAGCGCGCGCCACGACGTGGCCACCGACTCCAGCACCTCGCCGTACGCCTATGGCCACGGCTATCGCTACGGCAACAGCTGGCGCACGATCATGGCCTACAACTGCACCAGCAGCTGCCCGCGGCTGAACTACTGGTCCAACCCGAACGTGTCCTACAACGGCGTGCCGATGGGCAATGCCAGCACCGCCGACAACCAGCGCGTGCTGGTCAACACCAAGGCGACGGTGGCCGGGTTCCGTTGAGCCGGCCCGCGCGTGGCGCAGGCCGCGTGCCTGCGCCACGCGCGGCGAAGATGGCCGGAGCGGGCGCGGCGGCGCCCGCTTCGGCTATGCTGGGAAGCGGTACCGGCGCGGCCGGTGCCGACCGACTTCCTGGGATCGACGATGTTCAAGCGCATGCGACTGCCGGCCGCGCTGCTGCTGGCGATGCTGAGCGCGGGCTGCGGCCCCGCTCCCGACCGGCAGACCGAGACCCCGTCGCCGGCCGCCAAGACCGACGCGCCGCGGGCGACCCCGCCGGCCGCACCGGCCGACACCTTCGACGGGAACCGCGCGATGGACGTGTTGCAGGCGCGCCTGTCGGCCGATCATGCCTATCCCGATCTGCAGTGCCTGGGCTACGTTGTCGAGGACG
>NZ_AQOI01000077.1:0-33430 GCF_000364665.1 Xanthomonas sp. SHU 199 | reverse complement strand
CTCCCCGGCAGCGTCTGCGGCGGCCGCACCCGAGGCCGCCGCGCCGGCGGCGATCGAGATCGCCGTACGCGAGAAGCACGGCGACGGCTGCCCGGGCGACCCGCAGACCGAGCCGGTCCGCGACCGCTTCCGTGTCGAGCGCTCCGGTGCGATCCAGTGGTACGACGTGGTCGACGGCGACTTCGTCGAATACGCGCAATGGCGGCAGCAGCAAGCCGGTGGCGGCTTGCCCTGACAGGCGGATTTTCGCACCACGCCGCGCGCGTGGTCGCGGCGCTGCGCGGCCAGGAAACGCGGGTGGAGGACGGTGGCCCGGATGTGGGCGGTGTCGACGTCGCGGCCCGGATTGTCAGGCCTGATTGCGGATTGCCATGAGGTGGGCGGAGACGACCCGGTGCGCTGGGATGCCGTCATCGGCGGCCCTGCGGAATCCGGGGCCGAAGCGCTATTCGGCGCCGTTCTGCAGCCGCGCCGCGGTCGCAGGGAAATGCGTTGCCGCGACGTGCCGGGTGCGCATCGCCGGGCTGCCCGCGGCCGCGCCGGACGCTGGCGCTAGAGCTAGAGCTGTTGCAGTTGGCAGCCCTGCGCGTCCACGCGCAGCACCGAACCCTGTTCGTACCAGTCGCCGAGCACGATGCGGGTGCAGGCGCGGCCCTCCACGTCCAGCGCATGCACCGCCGGCCGGTGGGTGTGGCCATGGATCATCCGCGCCACGCCGTAGCGGGCGAAGGTGGCGGCGACTTCGGCCGGGGCCACGTCGGTGACGGTCTCGAACTGCGCGCTGTCGTCCTGTTTCAACTCGGCCTGGCGCGCCTGGCTGGCGGCGCGCGCCTGTTGCGCGTAGGCGATGCGCGCGGCCAGCGGCTGCGCCAGGAACTGCTGCTGGAAGGCCGCGTCGCGGGTCTGCGCGCGGAACGCCTGGTAGGCGGTGTCGTCGGTGCACAGCAGGTCGCCGTGCAGCAGCAGGGTCGGCTCTCCGTACAGATCGATCACGCAGGGATCGGGCAGCAGGCGCAGGCCGGCGCGCCGCGCGTAGTCGGCGCCGAGCAGGAAGTCGCGGTTGCCGTGCATGAAGAACACCGGCACCCCGGCCTCGTGCAGCGCGTGCAGCTCCACCGCCACCGCATCGGCCGCCTCGGACGGCGTGTCGTCGCCGATCCAGGCCTCGAACAGGTCGCCGAGGATGTACAACGCCTCGGCCTGCCGCGCCTGCCCGCGCAGGAAGTCGAGAAACAGCGCGGTGATCGCCGGCCGTGCCGGGTCCAGATGCAGGTCGGAGATGAACAGCGTGGTCATTTGGCCATTGTAGTACGGCCGGGATTGGGGATTCGGGATTTGGGATTGGATGAAGCCGCGAGTGCAGGCGTTGGCGCTTCTACACTGACCGTTGGGACGGCCGGACGCCATCCCGACTCCCCATTCCCAGCCTCATACCAACCACAACGACACGCCCGCCAACAACGTGCCGATGCCGGTGGCGGCGAGGACGTCGCTGGGGTAGTGCAGGCCCAGCACCACGCGCGACAGCGCCACGCAGGCGATGAAGGGCACCAGCAGGGGCGCCAGCCAGGGATAGTAGGCCAGGGCGACGATGCCGAAGGACACCGCGTGCAGCGTGTGGCCGGAGGGGAAGCTGAACTCGTCCAGCGGCGCCACCCAGGCGCGGATGCGCATATCGGCGGCGTACGGACGCGGGCGGCGGGTCCAGCGTTTCAGACCCTTGTACAGGCTCAGCGCGACCACGCCGGTGGCGGCCATGTGCGCGGAGGCGAACACGCCATCCATGCCGTCGCACAGCACCAGCAGGGTCATCAGCGCGTACCAGAACACGCCGTCGCCGAGGCGGCTGATCACCGCGAAGAAGCGTCGCACCGAGCGCCGCCGGCACCAGTGGTTGGCGCGCCGGCACCAGCGGGTCTCGTGCCCGCGCAGGATCTCAAGCCGCGTCGACATGTGTCCTCCGGGTGTCCGCCAGTTGGTTGAGCAGGGCATCGAAATCGGCCACCACGCGCTCCGGGCGCAGTTGCTGCATCGACGCGCAGGCCGCCTCGCCGAGACGCTGGCGCAGCGCGTCGTCGCTGCCCAGGCGCAGCGCGGCGGCGATGAAGGCCTCGTCGTCGGCCACCGCCGCACCATTGATGCCGTCGCGCAGGTATTCGCGTGCCGCGCCGTAGTCGAAGGCGACGGTGGCGACGCCACTGGCCATCGCTTCCAGGGTCACGTTGCCGAAGGTCTCGCTGCGGCTGGGGAACAGGAACAGGTCGCCGCTGGCGAAATGCCGCGCCAGCGCGTCGCCGCGCTGGATGCCGCAGAAAATGAAGTCGGGATTCTCCTGCGCCAGACGCTCGCGCAGCGGACCGTCGCCGACCCAGACGAAGCGCGCCCGCGGACGCTGCTGCTGCAACTGGCGGAAAGCGCGCACCGCCAGCGGCAGGTTCTTCTCCGAGGCGATGCGGCCCACGTAGAGCACCGCGCAGTCGTCGTCCTGCAGGCCCCACTGCGCGCGCAACTGCGGATCGCGGCGCTGCGGCTCGAACTGCTTGCTGTCCACCGCGCGCGCCAGCAGGCGCACCCGCTCGAAACCCTGGGTGGCGAGGAAGTCGCGCAGTTCGCGGGTCGGGACCAGGGTCGCCTGGGCCTGGTTGTGGAAGCGCCGCATCCAGCGCAGCGCGGTCGACTGCAGCCAGGCCGCGCCGTACTGCGGCAGGTACTCGTCGAAGCGGGTGTGGAAGCCGGTGGCGATCGGAATGCCCAGGCGCCGCGCGCTGCGCAGCGCCGACCAGCCCAGCGGGCCCTCGGTGGCGATGTACACCGCATCCGGCGGCGCCGCCTGCCACAGCTTGGTCAGGCGCCGCGGCGCGGGCAGGCCGAACTTCAGTCCGGGGTAGCGCGGCAGCGCCGCACCGCGTACCAGCCGCAGATCCGCCGGGTCGGCGTCGCCGGCCTGGCGCGGACGCACCACGTCGACGGTATGGCCGCGCGCGCGCAGCCCCAGTTCCAGCCCCTGCACGGTCAGCGCGACGCCGTTGACCTCAGGGGGATACGTCTCGGTGACGATCGCGTAGCGCATGCGGGGGCTCCGGTTTGACAAAGCCTCGCGCAATGCAGTGAAGCGAACATGTCCAGCGCATGTAGGAACGATGACGCTAAAAGCCGGGATTGGGGATTCGGGATTGGGGGTTTTTCGCAAGTGCGTCGCCGTGCCGCTTTTCTGTGGGAGGGGCTTCAGCCCCGACGCGGTATCGGTAAGGCGTCGGGGCTGAAGCCCCTCCCACAAAAAGCCGCGGTGTCGCGGCTTCAGGGAGGGCGGCTTTTCTTTCAAAAACCCGCACTTTTTTCATCAAATCGCTTGACCGCGATTTGACCGCGGACAGCATGCTGCCGTCCCGAATCCCGAATCCCGAATCCCGAATCCCGAATCCCAGCCTTCAAGCCACAAACGGGCGGAAATTGATCCCCAACCCGGCCATGCCCTCGACCTCGCCGATCAGGTCGGCACGCTGCAACGGCCGCGACTCGATCCACGGCTGCGACAGGATCAGGTGCAGGTTGGCGCCGTCGGCCTTCAGTTCCAGCGCCGGGATCGGGTCGGCTTCGTGCGCGCGGTGCAGCAGCACCGCCAGGCGCAGCAGCGCGGCCTTGCGCTTGGCGCTGAGCAGCAGGCGGTCGGGCAGTGCGTCGAACGCGGTCTTGGACACGTTGCGGCGGTGCGTGCGCACCAGCGTGGCCAACACCTGCTGCTCCTGCCGCGAGAAGCCGGCGATGTCCGAGTGCTCCAGCACGTAGGCGCCGTGCACGTGGTACTGGCTGTGCGCGATGGCCTGGCCGAGCTCGTGCAGGCGCGCGGCCCAGCCGAGCATGCGCGCGTCGTCGGCATCCAGCGCCCAGTCGCCGGCGACCTGCTCGAACAGCGCCATCGCGGTGTGCTCCACGCGCGCGGCCTGCGCCTCGTCGATGCCGTAGCGCTGGGTCAGCGCGGCGATCGCGGTTTCGCGCGGATCGTTCTCGCCGCCGCGGCCGAGCATGTCGTAGAGGATGCCTTCGCGCATGGCCGCCTTGCTCACCATCAGCCGTTGCAGGCCCAGGGCCTGGAATGCCGCCTCCAGCACCAGCACGCCGCCGGCGATGATCGGCCGGCGGTCGGCGGACAGGCCGGGCAGGTCGATGTCCTCGATGCGCTTGGCCAGCAGCAGGCGGTCGCGCAACTGCGGCAGCGCCTCGGCGGTGATCGCGCCCTTGGTCAGCTTCATCGCCGCGCAGATCTCG
The DNA here is from genome assembly GCF_000364665.1 of Xanthomonas sp. SHU 199. Classification (NCBI taxonomy): domain Bacteria; kingdom Pseudomonadati; phylum Pseudomonadota; class Gammaproteobacteria; order Lysobacterales; family Lysobacteraceae; genus Xanthomonas; species Xanthomonas sp. SHU 199. The sequence goes on along the minus strand of NZ_AQOI01000077.1, from coordinate 29,164 downwards.
CCGATCGCCTTGTGCGTGCCCGACGAGCCCAGCGCCTCGTGCCAGCCCAGCGCACGGTACTGCCCGGCGAACTGCTGGAACTCGGCGCCGATCTCGGTCAGCGCGTCCTTCCACTTCTTCTTGGACAGCTTGCCGCCCGGGAAGAAGCGCCGCGTGCTGGCGATGCAGCCGGCCTGCAGGCTCTCGCGTTCCAGGGTCTGGAAGCCGCTGCCGATGATGAACTCGGTAGAGCCGCCGCCGATGTCGATCACCAGGCGGCGTTCGTCCGGCTTGGGCGGCTGCGCATGGGCCACGCCGAGGTAGATCAGGCGCGCTTCCTCGCGGCCGCTGACCACTTCGATCGGATGGCCGAGCGCGGTTTCGCCGGGAATCAGGAAGGTCTGCGGCGAGCGCAGCTGGCGCACGGTGTTGGTGGCCAGCGCGCGCACCCGCAGCGAGGGCAGGTCGCGGAGGCGCTGGCCGAAGCGCGCCAGGCATTCCAGCGCGCGCTGTCGCGCCTCGGTGGACAGTCCGCCCTTGTTGTCCAGGCCGTCGGCCATGCGCACGGTCTCGCGCAGGCGGTCCACCACCCGCAACTGCCCGAGCTGGTAGCGGGCGATGACCATGTGGAAGCTGTTGGAACCCAGGTCGATGGCGGCCAGCAGGTCGCCGTCGCGCAGCGGCGGATGAGTGGGGGAGGTGGCAGGCATGGCGGAATGGTAGCCGATGCGCGGCGCGCGCCGTTGGCGCTGCGCCGCGGTGTGCTCAGAGCCCGTCGAGCAGGGCCAGCTGCGCCGAATGCGGCGGCTGGTCCTGGCCCGGGGCCAGCTTGCGGTAGTTGCCGTCGGCGTCCAGTTCCCAGGCGTTGAGATTGTCGGCCAGGTAGTTCTGCAGCACCTCGCGGTGGATGCGCTTGACCAGGTCCGGATCCAGGATCGGGAAGCCGGTCTCCACGCGCCGCAGCAGGTTGCGTTCCAGCCAGTCGGCGCTGGCGCAGAACAGTTCCGGCGCACCGTCGTTGCCGAACCAGTAGACCCGGCTGTGCTCGAGGAAGCGGCCGACGATCGAGCGCACCCGGATGTTGTCGGAGACGCCCGGCACGCCCGGGCGCAGGGTGCAGGCGCCGCGCACGATCAGGTCGATCTTGACCCCGGCCTGCGAGGCCGCGTACAGCGCGCGGATCACCTGCGGCTCGTTGAGCGCGTTCATCTTGGCGATGATGCGGCCCGGGCGGCCGGCATGCGCCAGCTTGGTCTCGCGCTCGATCCGGTGCAGCACGCCCGGGTGCAGGGTGAAGGGCGATTGCAGCAGGCGCTTGAGGCGGATCTTCGGCGCCAGCCCGGACAACTGCTGGAACAGCAGGTGCACGTCGTTGCCGATGTCCACGTCGGCGGTGATCAGGCTCAGGTCGGTGTAGGCGCGCGCGGTGCCGCTGTGGTAGTTGCCGGTGCCCAGGTGCACGTAGCGGCGCAGCTTGCGGCCCTCGCGGCGCACGATCAGCAGCATCTTGGCGTGGGTCTTGTAGCCGACCACGCCGTACACCACCTGCACGCCGGCTTCCTGCAGGCGGTCGGCCAGGCCCAGGTTGGCCTCTTCATCGAAGCGCGCGCGCAGTTCCACCACCACGGTGACGTCCTTGCCGTTGCGCGCGGCCAGCACCAGCGCATCGACGATCGCCGAGTCCTTGCCGGTGCGGTACAGGGTCTGCTTGATCGCCAGCACGTTGGGGTCGATCGCGGCCTGCTTGATCAGGTCCAGCACCGCGGTGAAGGCGTCGAACGGGTGGTGCAGCAGCACGTCGCCGGCGGCGGCGATCTCGAAGATGCCTTCGCTGTCGCGCAGGGTGCGCGGATTCATCGCCGGATACTTCAGGTCCGGGCGCTGCACCAGGTCGTAGACCTGGTTGACCCGGCTCAGGTTGACCGGGCCGTTGATCCGGTAGACCGCGTTCTCCGGCAGTTCGAAGTTCTGCAGCAGGGTGCGCACGATCGATTTCGGGCAGTCCTCGGCGATCTCCAGCCGCACCGCCGGCCGGTAGCCGCGGTTGACCAGTTCGTCGCGCAGCGCCAGCGCCAGGTTCTCCACTTCCTCCTCGTCCACCACCAGTTCCGAGTTGCGGGTGACGCGGAACTGGTAGGAGCCCATCACCTCCATGCCCGGGAACAGCTCGTCGACGAAGGTGGACAGCACCGAGGACAGGAACACGAAGCTCTGGCCGCCCTCGGCCAGGCTTTCCGGCAACTGGATGATGCGCGGCAGCGAGCGCGGCGCGCGCACGATCGCCAGGTGGCCGACGCGGCCGAACGCGTCGGTGCCCTTGAGTACCACCACGATGTTCAGCGACTTGTTGAGGATCTTCGGGAACGGGTGCGCCGGGTCCAGGCCCAGCGGCGACAGCACCGGCATGATCTCGTTGCGGAAGTAGGCGCGCAGCCAGCGCTTCTGCCGCGCGTTCCAGGAATGCCGGCCGAGCACGCCGATGCCGGCGTCCTTCAGCGCCGGGCGCAGCACCTCGTTCCAGCAGCGGTACTGCTGGTCGACCAGTTGCGCGGCGCGGTCGTGGATCGAGGTGAGGATGGCGTTGGGGCTCATCCCGTCCGGTGCCGGCGGCAGCCCGAATTCCTGCGCGTGGCGCACGGTGGCGGCGCGGATCTCGAAGAACTCGTCGAGGTTGGTGCAGGAGATGCACAGGAAACGCAGCCGCTCCAGCAACGGCACCTGCGGATCCTGCGCCTGCGCCAGCACCCGGAAGTTGAAGTCCAGTTGCGACAGCTCGCGGTTGATGTACAGCGCGGGGTCGCGCAGCGGGTCGCTGGGAATGTCCGGGGGCGGCGTGGGCGGCAGGGCAGGGGCGCGGCGGGGCATGGTGTCTCTCGTTAGGCGGAGGTCAGGGTGGCATGGTCGTGCCGCGGATGCACGCGCCCGGCGCCGAAGTGGCAGGAGAAGGTGCTGCCCTTGCCGACTTCGCTCTCGATCTCCAGCCGCGCCTGGTGCAGGCCGAGCACGTGCTTGACGATCGACAGGCCCAGGCCGGTGCCGCCGCTCTCGCGCGAGCGGCTGCTGGAGACGCGGTAGAAGCGCTCGGTGATCCGCGGCAGGTGATGCGCGGGAATGCCGTAGCCGCTGTCGCGCACCGCCAGCACCGCGCCATCGCCCTCGCGGGCGAAGGTGATGCGGATGGTGCCGCCGGCCGCGGTATAGCGCACCGCGTTGGTGACCAGGTTGGAGAAGGCGCTGTGCAGTTCCTTGTTGGAGCCGACCAGGTCGCAATCGGCCTCGTCGTGGACCTCGATGCGGTGCCGGCCCTGGCTGTGCGCCTCGGCCTCGCGGCGCAGCGTGGCCAGCATCGGCGCCATCGCGATCGACTCCTCGTTGGCGTGTTCCTGCGATTCCAGCCGCGACAGGGTCAGCAGGTCCTCGACCAGTTGGGTCATGCGCTGCGACTGCTTGCGCATCTCGGCGATCATCGGCCCCGAATCCGGGAAGTCCTCCGGGTCGAGCATGTCCAGGTAGCCGTGGACCACGGTCAGCGGCGTGCGCAACTCGTGCGAGACGTTGGCGACGAAATCGCGGCGCACCTGCTCGAGTTGCAGCAGCTTGCTGACGTCGCGCGCGACCAGCAGCCAGTGGTCGTCGGAGTAGGGAATCAGGCGCAGGTTCAGGCGCAGGCGGTCGTCGACCGGGGAGGGCATGTCCAGCATCGGCTCGGCGTTGCGGCCGCCGCTGAGCCAGTGCGCCAGCGGCATCGGCTGCAGCCGCTCCACCACCGGCGCGCCGAGGTCGCCGGGGTGGCGCAGGCCGAGCAGGGTGCCGGCCGCCTCGTTGAACCACTGGATGCGCTGGCTGTTGCGGTCCACCACCACCACCGCGTCCGGCAGTGCCGCGGCGGCGGCGCGGTAGGCGCGCAGCATGTCCAGCAGGCGCCGCTTGCGCACGCGCATTTCCGCCTGGCTGCGGTACAGCAGCCGGTCCAGTTCGTTCCACACGCCGGTGCCGGCCGGCGGCTCCCAGCGCTGGCGCGCGGTCAGCCGCCGCAGCACCCGCCGCAGCCGCCAGTAGTGCCAGCCCATCACCCCCAGCGACATCAGGGTCAGTGCCATCCACACATGGCCGCCGATCCAGCCGATCAGCAACGCCAGCAACAGCAGGCCGGCGAGCGTGCCGAGGGTCTTCAACCAGGCGGAGCGGATGTGGCGGGGCATCGGGAACGCACTCTGTCGCAAAGGATCGTGATCCGTCCGCCGTTATAGCAGGCGAAGGCGGCGGTCAGATGGACGCAGAGAAGCGATAGCCGGAACCGCGGACGGTCTGCACCATGTTTTCCACCGAGAACGGCTCCAGCGTCTTGCGCAGGCGGCGGATGTGCACGTCGATGGTGCGCTCTTCCACGTAGACGCTGCCGCCCCAGACGTGATCGAGCAACTGCGCGCGGCTGTAGACGCGCTCGGGGTGGGTCATGAAGAAGTGCAGCAGGCGGTACTCGGTCGGGCCGATCGGCACCGGCGCCTCGCCGGCGAACACCCGGTGCGCGGCGCCGTCGATGCGCAGGCTGCCGACCGAGACGCTGCCGTCCTCGTCGTCCTCGCGGGTGCGGCGCATCACCGCGCGGATCCGCGCCAGCAGCTCGCGTGCCGAGAACGGCTTGACCACGTAGTCGTCGACGCCGGCCTCCAGGCCGCCGACGCGGTCGTTCTCCTCGCCGCGGGCGGTGAGCATGATGATCGGCACTTCGCGGGTCATCGCATCCTTGCGCCAGCGCCGGGCCAGTTCCAGGCCGCTGGTGCCGGGCAGCATCCAGTCCAGCAGGATCAGGTCCGGGACCCGGTCGGCGATCGAGGTCTGCGCTTCGCGGGCATCGCCGGCGTGCACCGGCTCGAAGTCGCCCTTGCGCAGGGCGAACGCGACCATGTCGCGGATGGCCGGCTCGTCGTCGACGATCAGGATGCGTTTCTGCACAACGGCACCGTGGAACTGGGGAGGAAGGTCGCCAGTAGACTACGGTTTTATTACGTTTGAGTGACGGCTGACACGGGCGCGTTTCAGCGCCGTTGCATGTCCGGGTCCTGCACGCCCTGGCGGCGCAGTTCCAGCACCGTCGGGGTGATCGCGGCGATGCGGGCGTCGATGCGCGCGCGTGCCACGTAGTCCAGGTCGCTGCGCTTCTTCAGGTTGCTCAGCTGGATCAGGGCCTGCTCCGGATGCCCGTTCAGGTAGGCCGCCTCGGCATACGCCTCGCCGGCCCGGGTGTCGTCGCCGGCCAGTTCGCAGGCACGGGCGAAGGTGCGCTGGAACACCGGATCCTCCGCGGCGGCCCCGAGCAGCGGCCGCAGCACCGCCTGGGCGCGCTGGCCGGCCTGGCGGCCGCCCTGTTCGTTGAGGGCGGTCGCATAGCTCAGCGCCACTGCCCGGTTGCTGGGCATGCGCTTGACCAGCGCCTCGAAGCGCTGGTCGGCGGCCTGGTTGCGGCCGGCCTTGGCCTCGGCCTCGGCCACCGCCACGGTCAGCCACCAGTTGTCCGGGTGCGCCTGCAGCAGGCTTTCCAGCGTCTGCGCGACCTCCTGCGCACTGCCGCCGGCACGCAGCCGGGCCAGCGCCAGGCCATAGCGCTGGGCATCGCTCAGGCCCTGTTTGCTGCCCTGGCGCAGGCCTTCATACTCGCGGATCGCATCGGCCGGGGTGTTGGCGCTGAACACCCGCAGCCGCTCGCGGGCCCATTCGAACTGGCCGCTGGGGCCGCGCGCGTAGTTGGCGAACGGCAGTTGCAGGCCGCCGGGCAGCAGCGGGTTGCTGGGCGCGCCCAGCGGCTGGCTCAGCGACACGTCGTTCGGATCGACCCGCTCCTTCAGGGTGCCGCCGGGCACGCTGGTGGTCAGGGTCAGGGTGTTCTTCTTCATCTGCTCGGCGCGCTCGCGGGCCTCGCTGATGCGGGTGGTGGTGACCGGGTGGGTCATCAGGAAGTCCGGGGTGCTGTAGCCGCCCTGGTTGCCGCGCATCGCCAGCGACATGCGCTCGAAGAAGCCGGCCATCGCGTCGACGTCGTAGCCGCTGCGCGCCAGGGTGCGAATGCCCAGGCGGTCGGCCTCCGATTCGTTGGAGCGGGTGTAGTCGATCTGCCGCTGCTGCATCAGCCCCAGGCCGCTGGCGATCGCCGCCTGGGTGGCGTCGCCGCTGGAGCGCCCGCCGGCCTGCTGCGCCGCGACCACCGCGGCGAGCATGCCGAGCAGGATCGGGATCTGGTCGCGCTGCGCCCGCTCGACCCCGCGCAGCACGTGCTGCTGGGTGACGTGGGCGATCTCGTGCGACAGCACCGCGGCCACCTCGTCCTCGCGCTCGGCGGTCAGTACCAACCCGGCGTTGACCGCCACGTAGCCGCCGAGGGTGGCGAAGGCGTTGATCTGGCGGTCGCGCAGCATGAAGAAGGTGAACTTCTGCTGCGGCTGGTCGCTGTTGGCGCCGAGCCGGGTGCCCATGGTCTGCAGCCAGTCGTCGATCAGCGGGTCCTCCAGCACGTAGCCGTAGCTGCGCAGCTCGGCCAGCATCATCTTGCCGTACTCGGCCTGGCGCGCCGGGGTCAGCAGCTCGCCGGCCGAGGAGCCGATGTCCGGCAGCTTGTTCTCCTGGGCCGGCGCCACGGCGCAGGCGGTGGCCAGGGTGATCGCGAAGGCGAGCGGCAGCAGGCGCAAGACAGGCTCCAGGGGGCAGGCGGACGCCGGGTGGCGGCCGGGACGACGGTGAATCCGGGATGATTCGCAGTGTTGCGGCAGCGGCCTCGAAAATCCACCCGGCCGCTACCATAGTGGCTTGGACCTTCTACACCGCCCGGAGTTTCCCGTGGACAACCCAACTGCCGACACCGGCCACGCCGGCGGCCCGCCGATCACCCTCTATTCCACCGCGATCTGCCCGTACTGCGTGGCGGCCAAGAACTTCCTCAAGAGCAAGGGCCGCACCTGGAACGAGGTGCGGATCGACCTGGACCCGGCCGAGCGCGAGAAGATGGTCGCGCTGGCGCGGCGCACCAGCGTGCCGCAGATCTTCGTTGGCGACGTCCACGTCGGCGGCTACGACGACATGATGGCGCTGCACCGCGCCGGCAAGCTGGAGCCGCTGCTCGATGGCCACGCCCCCGAGGCGCAGGCATGAGCGGCGCTGCGACGGGCGAGGGCGGCGCCTCCGGGGAGGACCGGGTCCGCGCGTTCACCGAGTTCCGCCAGCGCATGAACCAGCGCATCCTGGCCGAGCCGAACCAGGTGGTGCGGCGCTTCTTCGCGCTGGACACCCAGACCTACCAGGCCGGCGCGCTGGACGTGAAGACCAAGGAACTGCTCGGCCTGGTCGCCTCGCTGGTGCTGCGCTGCGACGACTGCATCAGCTACCACGTGGCCCAGTGCAAGGAGGCCGGGGTCAGCCGCGAGGAGTTCTTCGAGACGTTCTCGGTGGGCCTGGTGGTCGGCGGTTCCATCGTGATCCCGCACCTGCGCCGCGCCGTGGACTTCCTCGACACGCTGGAGGCCGGCGAGGCCGCCGCCCCGGCGCAGCACGCGCACGACTGAGCCGCTTCGGGCTGCCCCGATGGCCACCGGCGCCTGCGCCGGAGGCCGTCCGGTTTTGGGCGCCTTCACCGGCTTCGGGCATAATTACCGCTGAAACCTCCTTGCGCCTGCAGCCCCGGTTCCCGGGCGGCGCTCCCCCCTCTTGTACGGAAACCGCAACCCTATGACGCAGACAATCACGGTCATCCGTGGCGATGGCATCGGCCCGGAGATCATGGACGCCACGCTGTTCGTGCTCGACGCGCTGAACGCCGGCCTCACCTACGAATACGCCGATGCGGGCCTGGTGGCGCTGGAGAAGCACGGCGACCTGCTGCCGGCCGCCACGCTGGAGTCGATCCGCAAGAACAAGGTGGCGCTGAAGAGCCCGCTGACCACGCCGGTGGGCGAGGGCTTCAGCTCGATCAACGTGGCCATGCGCCGCCAGTTCGACCTGTACGCCAACGTGCGTCCGGCCAAGTCGTTCCCGAACACCAAGTCGCGCTTCGGCGCCGGCGTGGACCTGATCACCGTGCGCGAGAACACCGAAGGCGCCTACCTGAGCGAAGGCCAGGAAGTGTCCGCCGACGGCGAGACCGCGCTGTCGATGGCCAAGGTGACCCGCAAGGGCTCCGAGCGCATCGTCCGCTACGCCTTCGACCTGGCCCGCGCGACCGGCCGCAAGAAGGTCACCGCGGTGCACAAGGCCAACATCATCAAGTCCACCTCGGGCCTGTTCCTGAAGGTGGCGCGCGACGTGGCGGCGAACTACCCGGAGATCGAATTCCAGGAAATGATCGTCGACAACGCCTGCATGCAGTTGGTGATGCGCCCGGAGCAGTTCGACATCATCGTCACCACCAACCTGTTCGGCGACATCCTGTCGGACCTGTGCGCCGGCCTGGTCGGCGGCCTGGGCCTGGCCCCGGGCGCCAACATCGGCGTGGACGCGGCGATCTTCGAAGCCGTGCACGGCTCGGCCCCGGACATCGCCGGGCAGGGCAAGGCCAACCCGTGCGCGCTGCTGCTGGGCGCGGCGCAGCTGCTGGACCATATCGGCCAGCCGCAGAACGCCGAGCGCCTGCGCAACGCCATCGTCGCCACGCTGGAAGCCAAGGACGGTCTGACCCCGGACCTGGGCGGCAGCGGCAACACCATGGGCTTCGCCAAGGCCATCGCCAGCCGCCTCTAAGCGTCCGGAAGATCGCAGAAAAAAGGAAGGGCGCCCCAGGGCGCCCTTTCTTTTGCTCGGAAACTTGTCTGAAGCCAAGCTCGCTCATCGATCAAGGGGAGTTCGCTTTTACGATTCCCCAATCCCGATTCCCGACTCCCGGCTTCAATTCCGCGACTGCAGCTTCGACAGCAGGCGCAGGAACTCCAGGTACAGCCACACCAGCGTCACCATCAGGCCGAACGCGCCGTACCACTCCATGTACTTGGGGGCGCCCTGTTCGACGCCGCTCTCGATGAAGTCGAAGTCCAGTACCAGGTTCAGCGCCGCCACCACCACCACGAACAGGCTGAACAGGATGCCGACCGTGCCGGAGGCGTGGATGTAGGGGATCTGGATGTTGAAGAAGCCAAGCACCATCGTGGCCAGGTACACCAGCGCGATGCCGCCGGTGGCCGCGACCACGCCCAGCTTGAAGTTCTCGGTGGCCTTGATCATGCCGCTGCGGTAGGCGAACAGCATCGCGAACAGGGTGCCGAAGGTCAGCAGCACGGCCTGCAGCACGATGCCGTTGAAGCGCACTTCGTACATCGCCGAGATCGATCCCAGGAAAAAGCCTTCCACCAGCGCGTACAGCGGCGCGGTGATCGGCGACCATTCCTTCTTGAAGATCGTGATCAGGGCCAGGATGAAGCCGCCGATCAGGCCGCCCAGCGCGTAGCCGGCCACGCCAGGAGCGATCATCGCGTTGCCCGCGGCATCGATCGAAACCGACTGGCTCCAAGCGAATACGGCGGTGAGCGCTGTCAGCATCAACAGGATGCCGGTCTTGTTGGCGGTGCCGTTCAGGGTCATCGCACCGCTGTCGCGCGCGACGACCGTGCCGCTGCCGGGCGAGACCACGTTGCCGCTGTGCAGATCGAGGAAGGTGGATTCCTTCAGGGCGGGGTTGCCGCTGCGAAGCATGCTGTTTTCTCCTTCAAAATGGCTCTCGGCCAATGCCGATGGCAAGCCGTGAGCATAGCGCAGGCGATGTTGCGTGCATGCGACGTTGACAGCGGGCCGCAAGCTTCCCACAATAGCCGACCTTTCCGGCCTTGGCCGCGAGGGATGTTCCGCCGGGGTATAGCGCAGTCTGGTAGCGCGCCTGCTTTGGGAGCAGGATGTCGGGGGTTCGAATCCCTCTACCCCGACCAATCCGATGTCCAACAGCGGAAAGGAATGCGACAATCCAGCCAGGGCGCCCGTAGCTCAACTGGATAGAGCGCCGGCCTTCTAAGCCGGCGGTTACAGGTTCGATTCCTGTCGGGCGCGCCACATGGTGCCGGGCAGGAGATGCAAGGTTTCAATGGTGGCTGTAGCTCAGTTGGTTAGAGTACTGGATTGTGATTCCAGATGTCGGGGGTTCGAGTCCCCTCAGCCACCCCATTGATCGCGTGACCCGATGCTTCGCGGGGTGTTGCAACGAAGCAAAAAAGCACATAGAATGTGCGACTCAGTTTCAGGGCCGTTAGCTCAGTTGGTAGAGCAGTTGACTCTTAATCAATAGGTCCAAGGTTCGAATCCTTGACGGCCCACCAAAACGAAAGGCACCTGCTCCGGCAGGTGCCTTTTTCTTTGCCGGCCGGCCTGCAACAATGTGCCGGCAGGCGCCTTCCGGCGCCGCAGCGCGAAAGTGGCGGAATTGGTAGACGCCCTGGTTTTAGGTACCAGTGCCGCAAGGCGTAGGGGTTCGAGTCCCCTCTTTCGCACCATCCAGCCCTCGATGGCCCCTTGTGGCGATGGCGGGTTCGGCGTCGCCACGGCGGCCTCCCGGCCCTGCGCTGGCAGGCGCCGCGGGAATAGGCGAAACTATCCGGCTGCGGCGGCTGTCCCGTGCCCGCGCCAACCCGTACTTTTCTACATCGTGCCGAGAGCCGTGGGCTCCCGGTGGCAGGAGTCCACATGCAAGCTTCGATCGAAACCACCGGTACCCTGGAACGGCGTCTGACCTTCACCCTGCCGGAGGATCGCCTGGAAACCCATGTCGGCGGCCGCCTGCGCGAAGTCGCGCGCACCGCGCGGATCAAGGGCTTCCGTCCGGGCAAGATTCCGGCCAAGGTGATCGAGCAGCGCTTCGGGCCGCAGATCCGCGCCGAGGCGCTGGACGGCCTGCTGCGCGAGACCTTCGACTCGGCCGTGCGCGAGCACGAACTGCGCCTGGCCGGCAACCCGCGCATCGACCGTGCCGGCGACAACGAACTGCAGTTCGTGGCCACCTTCGAAGTGGTGCCGGACTTCGGCGCCATCGACGTCTCGACGCTGCAGGTGATCCGCCACACCGCCGAGGTCACCGACGCCGACATCGAGCAGATGATCGAGAACCTGCGCCTGCAGCGTCGTACCTGGCAGCCGGCCGCGCGTCCGGCGCAGGATGGCGACCTGGTGACCCTGGAGACCTGGTCGCAGGTCGGCGACGAGCGCCTGCCGGCCGAGGGCGTGGAGAAGGGCAGCAGCGTGATCGGCTCGGGCGTCATGTTCCCGGCGATCGAGCAGGGCCTGGTCGGCCTGTCCAAGGACGAAGAGAAGACCCTGACCGTCGACTTCCCGGCCGACTGGCGCGTGCCGCAGTTCGCCGGCAAGCAGGTCCAGGTCCATGTGAAGGCGGTCGACGTGGCCGCGCCGGTGCTGCCGGACGTGGATAAGGAGTTCATCAAGAGCTTCGGCGTCAAGAGCGGCGATGCCGAGCAGTTCCGCAAGGACATCCGCATCAACCTCGAACGCGAGCTCAAGGGCGCGCTGATGAACCGCCTGCGTCGCGAAGTCGGCGAGCAGCTGATCGCCGCCTACGCCTCGGTCGAAATGCCGCCGCGCCTGGTCGAGAACGAGGCGCGCGCCATGCTGGCGCAGCAGGTCGAGCAGATGCGCCGTTCGGGCCGCGACCCGGGCCAGGTGCCGGACGACGCCCACCAGGGCTTCATGGACGCCGCGCGCAAGCGCGTGCTGGTCGGCCTGCTGGTCGGCGAGGTCGCCCGCCGCAACGAACTGCGCCTGGACCCGAAGCGGGTCTCGGAGACGCTGCGCCTGATCGCCTCGACCTACGAAGAGCCCGAGCAGGTCATTGAGATGTACCGCAACGATCCCCAATTGATGGGGGGACTGCAGAGCCGTGTGATGGAAGAGCAGGTGATCGACTGGATCGCCGAGCGCGCCCAGCACACCGAGCAGGCGATGTCGTTCCAGGACGCGATCCGTCAATAAGACGACGCGTCGCCGCCGCGCGCATCCCGGCATGCGCGAGGCGGATCCCCGTTTCATCCCCGCGGCGGCGGGGCGCAACACGATGCGAAGCCCTGCACACCCCCGTGCAGGGACCGACCCCGAGCAGCAGGAGATCACCGCGTGGACAATGTGACCAAGGCCTTGAATCTGGTTCCGATGGTGGTCGAACAGACCAGCCGCGGCGAGCGCGCCTACGACATCTATTCGCGCCTGCTGAAGGAGCGCCTGATCTTCCTGGTCGGCCCGATCGACGACCACATGGCCAATGTGATCGTGGCTCAGCTGCTGTTCCTGGAAGCGGACAATCCGGAGAAGGACATCAGCATCTACATCAATTCGCCGGGTGGCGTGGTCACCGCCGGCATGGCGATCTACGACACCATGCAGTACATCAAGCCGGACGTGAGCACCATCTGCGTCGGTCAGGCCGCCTCGATGGGCGCGCTGCTGCTGGCGTCGGGCGCGGCCGGCAAGCGCTATGCGCTGCCGAACTCGCGGGTGATGATCCACCAGCCGCTGGGCGGCTTCCAGGGCCAGGCCACCGACATCGACATCCACGCCCGCGAGATCCTGACGCTGCGCGCGCGGCTGAACGAAATCCTGGCCAAGCACACCGGCCAGTCGCTGGAAACCATCGCCCGCGACACCGAGCGCGACAACTTCAAGAGCGCCGTCGACGCGCAGGCCTACGGCCTCGTCGACCAGGTCCTGGAGCGTCGTCCGGATGAGTCCATCCAGCCGGCATAAGGCTTGCATGTACTGCAAAACGCAGCGTATTCCGCAGGGCCGGGGTCGGGCTAGCGTCCTCCCGGCCCTGTGCTATTCTCGAAATCGAACCCCCGTTCATCGGGTGGGGTAACTGGGTAAGCGAAGCAATGAGCGAAGACCGGCAAGGCCGTTCCGGCGACAGCAACAAGATCCTGTACTGCTCGTTCTGCGGCAAGAGTCAACACGAGGTCCGTAAGCTGATCGCCGGGCCCAGCGTGTTCATCTGCGACGAATGCGTCGAGTTGTGCAACGACATCATCCGCGAGGAGCTCGAGGAGAAGGCGCAGTCGGCACGCAGCAGCCTGCCCAAGCCGCGCGAGATCCTGGAAGTGCTCGACCAGTACGTGATCGGCCAGCAGCGCGCCAAGCGCACGCTCGCCGTGGCCGTGTACAACCACTACAAGCGCATCGAGAGCCGGCAGAAGAACGACGAGGTCGAACTGGCCAAGTCCAACATCCTGCTGGTCGGTCCGACCGGTTCGGGCAAGACGCTGCTGGCCGAGACGCTGGCGCGCCTGCTCAACGTGCCGTTCACCATCGCCGATGCGACCACGCTGACCGAGGCCGGCTACGTCGGCGAGGACGTGGAAAACATCATCCAGAAGCTGCTGCAGAAGTGCGACTACGACGTCGACAAGGCGCAGCAGGGCATCGTCTACATCGACGAGATCGACAAGATCTCGCGCAAGAGCGAGAACCCGTCGATCACCCGCGACGTGTCCGGCGAAGGCGTGCAGCAGGCGCTGCTGAAGCTGATCGAAGGCACGGTCGCCTCGGTGCCGCCGCAGGGCGGGCGCAAGCATCCGCAGCAGGAATTCCTGCAGGTGGACACCAAGAACATCCTGTTCATCTGCGGCGGCGCGTTCGCCGGCCTGGACAAGGTGATCCAGCAGCGCTCCAACGACGCCGGCGGCATCGGCTTCGGTGCCAAGGTGAAGAGCTCCGAGCGCAAGCGCGAGGTCGGCAAGATCCTGGCCGACGTCGAGCCGGAAGACCTGATCAAGTTCGGCCTGATCCCCGAGTTCGTCGGCCGCCTGCCGGTGGTCGCCACCCTCGAGGAACTGGACGAGCCGGCGCTGATCAAGATCCTGACCGAGCCGAAGAACGCCATCACCAAGCAGTTCAAGAAGCTGTTCGAGATGGAAGGCGTGGAGCTGGAGTTCCGCCAGGACGCGTTGCTGGCCATCGCTAAGAAGGCGCTCAAGCGCAAGACCGGCGCGCGCGGCCTGCGCACCATCGTCGAGTCGGTGTTGCTGGACACGATGTACGAGCTGCCGTCGCAGGAAAACGTCAGCAAGGTGGTGGTGGACGAGTCGGTGATCGAGCACAAGTCCGAGCCGTACCTGATCTACCAGACCCCGCCGGCGGCGCCCAAGGTCGCCTCCGCGGAGTGACCCGGGCAGGCGGTGCGCGGCGACCCCGTCGCGCGCCCCGTGCCTGCCGGTAAGTCGCTGAAACATAAAGGGGTTATGCGCTCCCCTTGCATCGTCCAGCCGATGGCCCCATAACGGGGCCATCGGCGTTTTTATGGCCGCCCGCATCGCGTTCCCGCCTCCCAAATCGGAATCCTCATGGCCCAGTCCCAATCCGAAGTCCTCGACCTGCCGGTCCTGCCGTTGCGCGACGTCGTGGTCTTCCCGCACATGGTCATCCCGCTGTTCGTCGGTCGCGACAAATCCATGCGCGCGCTTGAGCACGCGATGGAGGCCGACAAGCGCATCCTGCTGGTCGCGCAGAAGTCCGCCGAGACCGACGACCCGGCGGCGGCCGACCTGTACAACGTCGGCACGCTGGCGCAGGTGCTGCAACTGCTGAAGCTGCCCGACGGCACCATCAAGGTGCTGGTCGAGGGCCTGTCGCGGGTCAGTGTCGACAAGGTCGCCGAGCGCGACGGCGCGCTGCAGGGCGAAGGCCGCGAGATCGACGCCGCCGAATCGCGCGAGGAGCGCGAGGTCGAAGCGATCGCGCGCTCGCTGATGTCGCTGTTCGAGCAGTACGTCAAGACCAACCGCAAGCTGCCGCCGGAGCTGCTGCAGACCTTGTCCGGTATCGACGAGCCCGGCCGCCTGGCCGACACCATCGCCGCGCACATCGGCGTGCGCCTGGCCGACAAGCAGCGCCTGCTGGAAACCCTGGAAGTGGGCGAGCGCCTGGAGATGCTGGTCGGCCTGGTCGACGGCGAGATCGACGTGCAGCAGCTGGAGAAGCGCATCCGCGGCCGGGTCAAGTCGCAGATGGAGAAGAGCCAGCGCGAGTACTACCTCAACGAGCAGATGAAGGCGATCCAGAAGGAACTGGGCGACCTCGACGATGCGCCGGGTGAACTGGAGGAACTGGCGCGCAAGATCGCCGAGGCCGGCATGCCCAAGCCGGTGGAGACCAAGGCCAAGGCCGAACTCAACAAGCTCAAGCAGATGTCGCCGATGTCGGCCGAAGCCGCGGTGGTGCGCAACTACCTCGACTGGCTGCTGGGAGTGCCGTGGAAGAAGCGCAGCAAGGTGCGCAAGGACCTGAAGGTCGCGCAGGAAACCCTCGACGCCGATCACTACGGCCTGGAGAAGGTCAAGGACCGCATCCTCGAATACCTCGCGGTGCAGTCGCGGGTGAAGCAGATGAAGGGGCCGATCCTGTGCCTGGTCGGGCCGCCGGGCGTGGGCAAGACCTCGCTGGGCCAGTCCATCGCCAAGGCCACCAACCGCAAGTTCGTGCGCATGTCGCTGGGCGGCGTGCGCGACGAGGCGGAGATCCGCGGCCATCGCCGCACCTACGTCGGCTCGATGCCGGGCCGCATCGTGCAGAACCTCAACAAGGTCGGCAGCAAGAACCCGCTGTTCGTGCTCGACGAGATCGACAAGATGTCGATGGATTTCCGCGGCGATCCGTCCTCGGCGCTGCTGGAAGTGCTCGACCCCGAGCAGAACAACGCCTTCAACGACCACTACCTGGAAGTGGACCTGGACCTGTCCGAAGTGATGTTCGTGGCGACCTCCAATTCGCTGAACATCCCCGGCCCGTTGCTGGACCGCATGGAAGTGATCCGCATCCCCGGCTACACCGAGGACGAGAAGCTCAACATCGCCGCACGCTACCTGGTGCCCAAGCAGCTCAAGGCCAATGGCCTGAAGCAGGACGAACTGGAGATCGGTGCCGACGCGATCCGCGACATCGTGCGCTACTACACGCGCGAATCCGGCGTGCGCAACCTCGAGCGCGAAGTGGCCAAGATCTGCCGCAAGGTGGTCAAGGAGATCGCCCTGGCCGGTCCGCAGCCGGCCGCCCCGGCGAAGAAGGCCGCAGCGAAGAAGGCCGCCGCGCGCAAGGACAAGGCGCGCGTCAGCGTCGGCTCGAAGAACCTGGACAAGTACCTGGGCGTGCGCCGCTACGACTTCGGTCGCGCCGAGGAGCAGAACGAGATCGGCCTGGTGACCGGCCTGGCCTGGACCGAGGTCGGCGGCGATCTGCTGCAGATCGAATCGACCCTGGTTCCGGGCAAGGGCGCGGTGATCCTGACCGGCCAGCTCGGCGACGTGATGAAGGAATCGGCGTCGGCCGCGTTGTCGGTGGTGCGTTCGCGCGCCGAGCGGCTCGGCATCGAGGCGGACTTCCTGCAGAAGCACGACGTCCACCTGCACGTGCCGGACGGCGCCACGCCCAAGGACGGCCCCAGCGCCGGCATCGCGATGGTGACCTCGCTGGTGTCGATGCTGACCAAGGTGCCGGTCAAGTCGGAGGTGGCCATGACCGGCGAGATCACCCTGCGTGGCCGCGTCTCGGCGATCGGCGGCCTCAAGGAGAAGCTGCTGGCCGCATTGCGCGGCGGCATCCGCACCGTGCTGATCCCCGAGGAGAACCGCAAGGATCTGGCCGACATCCCGGAGAACGTCACCCGCGATCTGAAGATCGTGCCGGTGAAGTGGATCGACGAAGTGCTGGATCTGGCACTGGAGCGTCCGCTCGCGCCCAAGCCCGCCGCCGACGCCGAACAGTCACCGTCGCGGCGCAAGCAGAAAGCATCCTCGAACCCGCGCGTCAAGCACTGACGCGCGCTGAACCGCACCCGCGCAAACGGCTCAAACCCGCGCCGTTGTTGGCTTTTCGGCTTGCGCGGGTATGGGCCCGCTGGTATAAATGCAGCGCTTGCGAGCACCGCGAACGGGCGTGCTTGGTAGTGCAAAACATATCCATCGGGGTCTCGCCCAGGCGAGGCAGGCCACGCCGACACCCGATCCTCAATCCGCGGTCTTCTGCCGCACATGGAGTCATCAAGAAATGAATAAAGCCGAACTGAACGACGCGATCGCCGCTGCCGCCGATATCTCCAAGGCCGAAGCCGGTCGTGCCATCGACGCCTTCGTGTCGGAAGTGACCAAGGCCCTGAAGAAGGGCGACAGCGTCACGCTCGTGGGCTTCGGCACCTTCCAGGTGCGCGACCGTGCCGAGCGCACCGGCCGCAACCCGAAGACCGGCGACTCCATCAAGATCGCGGCGTCGAAGAATCCGACGTTCAAGGCTGGTAAAGCGCTGAAGGATGCCGTAAACTAATCGACTCGCTAGGGTGCTTAGCTCAGCGGTAGAGCGTCTCCTTTACACGGAGAGGGTCGGGGGTTCGAAACCCTCAGCACCCACCAGAGCACCAAGCGACAAGTTTCAAAAGCGGAGTGGTAGTTCAGTCGGTTAGAATGCTGGCCTGTCACGCCGGAGGTCGCGGGTTCGAGTCCCGTCCACTCCGCCAGTTGTACCGAAGCCCCCGAGCGATCGGGGGTTTCGTTTCTCGCAGTCGCCGCCACGCGCCAGCGTCGGCCCGGCCGCTGCGGGAAAGCGGGCCTCGCGCCCGCCTCCGTTCAAACGCGGAGTGGTAGTTCAGTCGGTTAGAATGCTGGCCTGTCACGCCGGAGGTCGCGGGTTCGAGTCCCGTCCACTCCGCCATTTGTACGCGAAACCCCCGAGCGATCGGGGGTTTCTTTTTTTCCGCAGCGTGCTGGTTTTGGTCCTCGATGCGCTCCGGATTCGCCGCCTTGACGCATGAGCGGCGCGGGTTGCCGGGCCGCCGGTTCTGCCGCAAGGCGTGAAGCGGGTTAAACTGCGCGGCTCGCCAATAGGCCGTCGGTTCCCAATGCTGCAGAAACTTCGCGAAAAGACCTCGGGCTGGATCGCCACCGCGATCATCGGTCTGTTGATGATTCCGTTCCTGTTCGTCATCGACAACAGCTACCTCGGTGGCGTCGGTGCCAACAATGTCGCCAAGGTGCAGGCGCCGCCGTCGTGGTGGTCGTCGGCGCCGTCGTGGTGGCCGGTGTCGCTGCTGTGGCAGCACCACGAAGTGAGCACGGAGCAGTTCCGTACCCGCTTCGAGCAGGCGCGCATCCAGGCGCGCGAACAGCAGGGCGAGAACTTCGATCCGCGCGCTTTCGAAAGCATCGACAACAAGCGCAAGCTGCTCGATCAGCTGATCGACGAGCAGGTGGCGAAGCTGTCGGCCGAGCGCGCCGGCGTGGTCATCGGCGATGCCGCGGTGCGCGATTACATCAGCTCCATGCCTGCGTTCCAGAACGACGGCAAGTTCGATCCGGAGCGCTACCGCCTGGCCCTGGCCTCGGGCACGCCGCCGCGTACGCCGACCATGTTCCAGCAACTGGTGCGCGACGCGCTGCAGCAGTCGGTGATTCCGTCGGGCATCGCCGAATCGGCGTTCGCCACCAAGCCGGAAACCGAGCGTCTGCTGAAGATGCTGGGCGAGACCCGCGACGTGGAGATGGCGCTGTTGCCGGAAATGCCGGCCGACACCGCACCGGTCAGCGACGCGCAGGTGCAGCAGTGGTACGACTCGCACAAGTCGGACTTCAAGCAGCCGGAAACCGTGACGATCGAGTACGTCGACCTCAACGCGGCCAGCCTGCCGCCGGTCAAGCCGGCCGACGAGGCGACGCTGCGCAAGCGCTACGACGACGAGAAGGCGCGCTTCGTCGAGCCCGATCAGCGGCTGGCTTCGCACATCCTGATCAGCGCCGGCAAGGACGCGGCCTCGCAGAAGGCGGCCGAGGCCAAGGCGGCCAAGCTGGCGGCCGAAGCCAAGCAGCCCGGCGCCGATTTCGCCGCGCTGGCCCGCGCCAACTCCGATGACCCTGGTTCCAAGAACGCCGGCGGCGATCTGGGCTGGGTGGAGAAGGGCGTGATGGTGAAGCCGTTCGAGGACGCGCTGTTCGCGATGAAGCCCGGCGAGATCGTCGGCCCGATCAAGAGCGAATTCGGCTATCACGTGATCCAGCTGCGCCAGGTCAAGGGCGGCGAAGGCAAGTCGTTCGAGCAGGTGCGCGACCAGCTCGCCAGCGAGCAGTTGAAGGCCGACAGCGAGAAGGCCTTCAGCGAGTTGAGCGGCAAGCTGGTGGACCTGGTCTACAAGAATCCGACCGCGCTGGCTTCGGCGGCGAAGGAAGTGGGACTGCCGGTGCAGACGCTGGGGCCGTTCTCGCGCGCCACCGCCAGTGGCATCGCCGCACAGCCGGCGGTGCTGCGCGCCGCGTTCTCCGACACCCTGGTGCAGGACGGCACGGTCAGCGACCCGATCAACCTGGGGCCGAACCACAGCGTGCTGATCCGCGTGACCCAGCACCAGCCGGAGCAGATCCAGCCGCTGGCCAAGGTGCACGAGCAGGTCGTGGCCGCGGTGCATGCCGACCGCACCGCCAAGGCGGCCGCTGCCAAGGCCGATGCGCTGCTGGAGCGTTTGCGCAAGGGCGAGACCCTGCAGGCCCTGGCCGGCCCGGAGAAGCTGCAGATCAACCCGATGCCGGGTCTGCCGCGCAACGTGCCGATGCCGAGCGCGCAGGCCAGCCAGGCGATCTTCAGCGCGCCGCAGCCGGCCGACGGCAAGCCGTCGGTGGGCAAGGTCGAGCTGCCTGCCGCGCCGGGCACCGTGGGCAAGCGCTATGCGCTGTTTGCGGTCACCAAGGTGACGCCGGGCGATCTGAGCAAGGTGCCGGCCGAGCAGCAGACGATGTTCCAGCAGCAGCTGGCGCGCATCGAAGGCGAGGCCGATGCCAAGGCCTACGTCGATGCGATGCGCAAGCACTTCAAGATCAGCGTGCAGGAATCGCAGCTGTAACCGCGGCTTCGACAGCGCAAAGCGGCACGCAACAGGCCCGGCATTGCCGGGCCTGTTGCGTTTCAGGTGCATCGACGTGTGCGTGGCTGATCGACGTGCGCGCGTCGCCGTGGGGAGAGGCGCGGCAAGTGCAGGCATGCGGCTGTGGTCGCCGGCAGGCTTGGTGGTGGCGAAGGGGTGGCAAGCGCGTCACGCCGTCGCCTTCGCCTGGCACGAGGCGCTGTGCGCGTGGCGATCGAGGCATAACTGCTGCCGCAGCCGCGCGTTGCACTTGCTCCACATGCTGGCCCACATGTTGTGCAGCGCCGTCGGCACCACCGGCATTGCGCGCCTGGCCAGGATCTTCTTCGCCGGACTAGGGGCAAGGCGCGCAGTTGTCGTCGGTGCTGGATGCCGTGATAGGCCTGCCTTGCAGGCGATCATGCTGGTCGTAGGCGCTGGGAAACGGGTCGTCATCCCCGCGGCGTGGCTACACATCCGCGGACGTTGCAGCATGGGCCGGAGCTCATCCCGCCGCAGCGGGAGCGCGATCAGTCCTCGTAGCTCAGCACCATGCCGGGACGCAGCACGCTGCGCGCGGACAGGCCGTTCTTCATCAGCAGCGCCTGCACGGTGATGCCGTAACGCTTGGCGATGTTCCAGGCGGTGTCGCCGTCGCGCACGGTGTGCGTGTGGCGGGAGCGTGCGCCGGCGCGCTTGGCACGGTTCGGCGCGGGAGCGTCGTCGGCGCTGGCCACGGTGGCGACGACCGGGGTGTCGTCCTGCGCCGGCGGCGCGGTGTCCTGGGCCAGCACGGGGCCGCCCAGACTGCGCGGCGCCAGCACCGGCAGCGCGCGCTTGGTGCTGCGGCCACTGCCCAGGGCCGGGTTCAGCCGGGCGAGCTGATTGCCCTGCAGCGCCTGGCGCCGCGCCCATTCGTCCAGTGCCATGCCGGCGGGCAGGGTCTGCGCCTGCAGGATCGGCACGTCGCGGTCCAGCGAGGCCATCCATTCGTCGCGGGTCTGCGCCTGTTCCAGCACGCAGGCCAGCGCGTGCAGTTTCTCGACGTAGGCGTAGGTGACCGAGGACAGCCCGGGCAGCTTGTCCGGCTGCGCGTTCTGCGCGTTCATGCCGGCGCGGCGCATCGACTGCAGCACGCGGTATTCGCCGGCGTTGTAGGCCATGATCGCCAGGCGCCAGTCGCCGCCGAACATGCCGTGCAGGGTCTTCAGATAGCGCACTGCGGCGCGGGTGGAGTCCACCGCGGACAGACGGCCGTCGTAACCGTTCTCCAGCGGGACATCGTGGTTGCGCGCGGTGCCCGGGATGAACTGCCACAGGCCGGCGGGGCCGCTGCTGTTGCGCGCCGCCGGGCGGTAGCCGCTCTCCACGAACGGGATCAGCGCGAATTCGGTCGGCAGGTTGGCCGCACGCAGTTCGTCGACCACGTAGCCGAACAGCGGCAGGACGTCCTCGTCCTCGTCGGCCAGCCGCGACGGCGCGCGCGAGAACTGCTGCTGCCAGCGCGCATCGGTGGCGCCGGCGTCGCAGCGCGCATCGGCCAGGCCGTCGCGGAAGCGGGCGAGGATGTCGTGCCCGTTACGGGTGGTCGGCGGCGGCAGTGCCGCCGCGTCCGTCGGCAGGCCGTTCAGGCCCGCCACGGTCTGCTCGAGTGCCGCCGCAAGCGGAGTCGCGGCCGCCGCGGGGGGCGCCGCCGACGCTATCGCCAGCGTCAGCGCCGCCGTCAACGCCAGCGCCCTCATGCGCGGAAATCGTCTTTCCAGCGCCTCAATTCGGCGAAGACTTCCACTTCGTCGGACACCCCCCGGCCGAGCCGGGCGCCGATCGCCTGCTGGATCGCCGCCGAAGCCGTGCGCAGGAACGGATTGGTCGCCAGTTCGCTGGCGAGCGTGACGGGAACGGTGGGGCGGGCAGCGTGACGCATGGCCTGGGCTTCCTGATGGCGCTGCCGCAGGGCAGCGTTGGTGGGATCGACCGTGACGGCGAATGCCGCATTGGCCAAGGTGTATTCGTGTCCGCAGCAGACCAGCGTCTGCCCCGGGAGGGCGGACAGGCGCTGCAGCGAACCCAACATCTGGGAGGGCGTACCTTCGAACATGCGCCCACAGCCCAGGCTGAACAGCGTATCGCCGCTGAACAGATGGCCCTGGCCGACGTAGGCCAGGTGCGAGCGGGTATGGCCGGGGACGGCCAGGGTATCGAACTGCCAGTCCAGCACCTTCACGGCATCGCCGTCGCCGACCCGCTCGCACGAAAATCCGGCAATGCGGGGGTCGTCCGGCGCGTACACCGGCAGATCCGGCCAGCGTTCGCGCAAGGCGGCGACGCCACCGATATGGTCGTCGTGGTGATGCGTGAGCAGGATGGCGGCGGGTTGCAGCCCTTGGGCCGCGGCCTCCAGCACCGGCTCGGCCTGGCCTGGATCGACCAGCAACGCACGCCCGTCGTCCGTGGCGATCGCCCAGATGTAGTTATCCTGGAATGCGGGCAGGGCGATCAGTCGCATAGAATTGGCACCATGCCTGCCGTGTCGCTCCCTCGTCAAGCCAACGTCTCATCCTGGTTTGATACTGCCGGGGCGCAGGCGTTGCTGCAGGCCGAGCAGCCGCTGATCCTCGACGCCTTGCTCAAGCGCCCCGCGCAGCCCTGGCTGTGGCTGGCCCCGGTGCCGCTACCGCCCCCCGCGCGCGAGCTGCCGGGGCGGGGCGTGCGCCTGCACCGCAGCGCCTGCGGCTACGCCGGCGACCTGGTGTGCACGCTGCCACTGCCGCTGCCGTCGGAAAGCGTCAACGCCATCGTCCTGCAGCACGTGCTCGCCGCCGACGCGGCGGAACTGCTGGAGGAATGCGAGCGCATCCTGATGCCAGGCGGCCGCGTGTGGCTGTTCGCGCTCAACGCGATGAGCCCGTACCGGCTGCGCTGGCGCCGCCAGGGCCTGGTGGCGCGCCCGCCCGGCAGTTGGCGTGGCCTGCTGGAACAGGTCGGCCTGCCCTGCGTGGAGCAGTTGCGTTATCTCGGGCCGGTGTGGCCGACCCGCGGTGGCGTCGGCCCGGCCACCTCCACCGCGCCGCTGCGCGCGGTCTGCCTGCTGCAGGCGGAAAAGCGCACCGCCGCCGGCATCGGCCCCATTCCGCTGCGCGCGCCGGTCCGCTGGCGCGGCTCGGTCGCTTCCATCTGAACACGGAGTTTCATGAAGACTGTCGACATCCATACCGATGGCGCCTGCCTCGGCAATCCCGGCCCCGGCGGCTGGGCCGCGCTGCTGCGCTACAAGGGACTGGAGCGCGAGGTGGCCGGCGCCGAGGCGCACACCACCAACAACCGAATGGAGCTGATGGCCGCGATCATGGCCCTGGAGACGCTCAACGAGCCGTGCCAGATCGTGTTGCACACCGACTCGCAGTACGTGCGCCAGGGCATCACCGAATGGATGCCGGGCTGGGTGCGCCGGCAGTGGAAGACCGCCGGCGGCGATCCGGTCAAGAACCGCGATCTGTGGGAGCGGCTGCATGCGGCCGCGCAGCGGCATACGATCGACTGGCGCTGGGTCAAGGGCCACAACGGCGATCCGGACAACGAGCGGGTCGACCAGCTGGCGCGCAACCAGGCCCTGCACGTGCGCGCCGGCGGCGCCGCCGTCGCGACCTGATCTTGTCTTCCTTTTCCGCTGCGAGTCCCATGCGTCAGATCATCCTCGATACCGAAACCACCGGCCTGGAATGGAAGAAGGGCAACCGTGTCGTCGAAATCGGCGCGGTGGAACTGCTCGAACGCCGCCCCAGCGGGCGCAACTTCCATCGCTACCTGCGCCCGGACTGCGATTTCGAACCCGGCGCGCAGGAAGTCACCGGCCTGACCCTGGATTTCCTTGCCGACAAGCCGGAATTCCACGAGGTGGTCGACGAATTCCTGGAGTTCATCGACGGCGCCGAGCTGATCATCCACAACGCCTCGTTCGACCTGGGCTTTCTGGATTACGAACTGTCGCGGCTGGGCGAGTCCTACGGCCGCATCCTCGATCGCGCCACGGTGATCGACACCCTGCTGCTGGCGCGCGAGCGCTTTCCGGGTCAGCGCAATTCGCTGGACGCGCTGTGCAAGCGGTTGGGCGTGGACAACTCGCACCGGCAACTGCACGGCGCGCTGCTCGATGCGCAGATCCTCAGCGACGTGTACATCGCGCTGACCTCCGGGCAGGAGGAGATCGGTTTCGCCCTGGCCGAGGACGGCGCCGCGCATGCGGCGGCGCAGGGTCCGGCATTCGACATGACCATGCTGCTGCCGCGGCCGCGGGTGTTGCCGACGGCCTCGGAACTGGAAGCGCACCAGGCGCGGCTGGAGAAGCTGCGCAAGAAGGCCGGCCGCGCGCTGTGGGACGACGCCGAACCGGTCGTGGCGGACGCGGTGGCCGGCTGAAGGGCGCCTCGAATGACGATGGGACGTCTGTTGTAGGAGCGGCGTCAGCCGCGACGGAGCGTTCCCGGTAAAGCCCGGTCGCGGCTGCAACTGCTCCTGCAGGGCAGCCTGGCCGGCTTGAGCGTTGAGAATGCAGTATCCAGCGGTGCCCTGACGTGGTTTGCGCCGACGGAGCGGCGGCCGCGCCGCACCGAATTCAGTGACAGCGCACCAGGATCGCGGTGATGTTGTCCGAGCCGCCTTCGTCGAGCGCGGCGGCGACCAGCATGTCCACGCATTCCTGCGCGCTGCAGTCGTCGTGGCCCAGCGCGTTGGCCAGGCCGGCATCGTCCACTTCCTCGGTGAGCCCGTCGCTGCACAGCAGCAGGCGCATGCCCGGGCGCAGCTCGCCGGTCATCGTCGCCACGTTCAGGTGCTGCGGATCGGTGACGCCCAGCGCCTGGGTGACCACGTTGCGATGCGGATGCGCGCGCGCCTGTTCGGCGGTGAGCGCGCCCTGCGCGATCAGTTCCTGCACGTAGCTGTGGTCTTGGCTGAGCTGAGCCAGCTTGCCGTCGCGCCACAGGTAGGCGCGGCTGTCGCCGACCCAGGCCACCTCGAAGCGGTTGCCCTGCACCCGCGCGGCCACCACCGTGGTGCCCATCGGCAGGGTGTCGTTGCGGCGCTGCGAGGCGCGGATGATCTCCTCGTCGGCGATGCGGATGGCCTGCGCCAGTGCGGTGCCGCCGCGCACTTCGCGCACGATGGCCTCGCGCGCCAGGGCGCTGGCGACCTCGCCGCAGGCGTGGCCGCCCATGCCGTCGGCCACCAGCCACAACCCCAGTTCGTGGTCGCCGTAGTAGGTGTCCTCGTTGAGGTCGCGGCGCAGGCCGACGTGGGTGAGATGTCCGAATTCGATCATTGCGCGCCTGCGGCCGGCCGGTGTTTTCTGGGGTCGACGGGCATCATCGCGGTCGCGCGCGGATCAGGCAATCGCCGCGCGCGGCACGCAGCAGGCGGGGTTCATCGCCCCGCGGCGCCGGGGCGCTTGCGGGGGCTCGGCGCCTGGCCGCTTGTCCGCGCGCGGCGGGGACCGTATGATGCACGCCCCCGGTCCGCCGGGGACCACCCGGGAAGGTGGCAGAGTGGTTGAATGTACCTGACTCGAAATCAGGCAGGCGTTTATAGCGCCTCGGGGGTTCGAATCCCCCCCTTCCCGCCAGTTTCATCGCGCGCGCCCTCCAGCGGTCGCAGAGTGTGATCGGTGCAGGAGTGGGGGTGAGAAGCCCCGCGGGTTCGACCCATCGGCGACAGCCGCTGCGCACGGCGCAGCCGCCCGCAGGGCGGGGTGCAGCATGCACCGAGTGCATCCCCCCTTCCCGCCAGTTTCGCATGAGGCCCCGTCAGGGGCCTTTTGCTTTTTGGCGCTCGCGACAGTGTGCCGACGCTGGCTTAAGGCGTCGCCGTTACACTCTTCCTTCTCCTGTTTTTGGTGTCTGCCATGTCCGAAATCCTGGTGCCCGTGTCCTTCGGCGAATTGCTCGACAAGATCGCCATCCTGCAGATCAAGTCCGAGCGCATCGAAGATCCGGGCAAGCTGGCCAATGTGCGTGCCGAACTGTCGGCGCTGGAAAAGACCTGGATGGCGCATCCGGCGGCCGGCGGCGACGTGGCGCGCCTGCGCGCGGAACTGAAGGCGGTCAACGAGCGCCTGTGGGTGATCGAGGACGAGATCCGGATCAAGGAGAAGGCGCAGGCCTTCGACGAGGAGTTCATCAAGCTGGCGCGCAGCGTGTACTACGAAAACGACGAACGCGCGCGGCTCAAGAAGGAAATCAACCTGGCACTGGGCTCCAGCTACGTGGAAGAGAAGTCCTACCAGGACTACCGCAACGCCTCGGCGTGAGGGCAGAGTTCCGGGAGGCGTTGCCGTCTCCCGGAACGCGCCGCACCTCAGTTGCGTGCGACCACCAGGCCGGTCAGGAGCCGCACCAGCGGCAGCACCAGCAGCAGGGTGGGGAAGGCCACCAGCCAGGACAGCGCCCAGGCGCCGAGCCAGAGCGTGCCGACACCGGGCGCCAGCCCGACGCTGCGCAGGGTGCTGATCATCGAGACGATGCAGGTCATCAGCACCGACAGCAGCAGCGGGGTGACCCAGGCGGCATGGCGCGGGGACAGCTTGCGGGAAAACAGCGGGGAACGTGACATTGCGGACTCTCCGTAAGCCGGTCGATCGAAGGCGCCACCCGCCAGCGGCCTGCCAGGCCCGGACGGGAAACAGCCCCGGACGGATCCGGCGCAGTTGGCGCGTTGATTGACGTAAACGCTTACGGCGGCTCCTGCGGGCCGGGTCGGCGGCAGGACGCGCGGCGATGGTAGAGCGGCGCCGCGGGCGCCGCAACCGGGCTCAGTGGCCGTGGTCGGCCCGATAGCGCTCGAATGCGGCGATCGCATCGTCAACCGCGATGAGCTCCATCACCCCGTCGAACTCGATCTTGCTGCCCCACTTCAACTGCGCGGCCGGCTTGCCCAGGTATTTGCGCGCAGCCGCGTCGTACTTGTCCACGCAGTAGCGGATGTCCGAATACGGGCCGCTGCGGCGCGGGTTGCTGGCCGCGTGCAGGCCCAGCACCTTGGTC
This sequence comes from Xanthomonas sp. SHU 199, assembly GCF_000364665.1. Lineage (NCBI taxonomy): Bacteria > Pseudomonadati > Pseudomonadota > Gammaproteobacteria > Lysobacterales > Lysobacteraceae > Xanthomonas > Xanthomonas sp. SHU 199. The sequence continues at coordinate 2,317 of NZ_AQOI01000077.1, read as the reverse complement.
CCCATCGCGTTGGCGATGTGCATGGGGCCGGAGTCGGGGGTCATCACCAATGCGGCGCGCTGCAGCAGCGCCGGCAGTTGCTTGAGCGTGTCGCGGCCGACCAGGTCGAGCACCGGCGTGCGCGCCGCCGCGACGATGGCGTCGGCGGTGCTGCGCTCTAGGTCGCTGCGGCCGCCGCACAGCACCACCCGCCAGCCCTGCGCGGCGGCATGGTCGGCCACCGCGGCGTAGCGCTCGGCATACCAGTTGCGACGCTGATGGCTGGAGCAGGGCGAGATCAGCAGCGCCGGACGGCCGTCCTCGGGCCATTGCGCACGCGCCCAGGCGTGGGCGTCCTCGGGCACTGGCAGGTCCCAGCGCACCTCGGTCTGGTGCAGCCCCAGCGGCTCGCAGAAGCTGCCGATCGCCTCCAGCACGTGGATGCCAGGGCGGTCGGGGATGCGTTCGTTGACGAACAGGCCGTGCAGGTCCTTGGAGCGGCTGCGGTCGTAGCCGATGCGGCGGCGCGCCGGCACGAACGCCGACAGCACGTTGGCGCGCAACGCCACCTGCATCTGCAACAGTGCGTCGAAGCCTTGCGCCGGCAGTTCGCGGCGCAAGGCGCGCATGCCGGCCACGCCGCTGCGCTTGTCGTAGGGGTGGAACACCACGCCCGGCAGGCCGTCGAGCAGCTTATGCCCGGCCTTGTCGATGATCCAGTGCAGCGCCGGCGCCTGCGGCCAGGCTTGCTGCAGGGTCCGCACCAGCGGCACCACGTGGGTCACGTCCCCCAGCGCCGACAGGCGCAACAGGCACAACGAAGGGAGCGTTGCCGGCATGGTGTTGTTAGACTCGCTGGATGGTTGCATTCGACGCCACCGAAGCGCTGACGCCGTACCGCGAGGGCCGCGGCTACGGGGCCATTCTGTTCGACCGCGAACGACTGCGGCAAGCCGAACCGGCGCTGTTCTCCGCCGCCGCCTGGGGCGAACGCGCCCGCCCGGTGGATGCCGGCGGCCGCGGCGGCGCCTGGTTCGTCGATGCCCCGTTCGGCAGTTGCGTGCTGCGCCAGTACCGCCGCGGTGGGCTGGTCGCCAAGCTGGTCCGCGACCGCTACCTGTGGACCGGTGCCGACCGCACCCGCAGCTTCGCCGAGTTCCGGCTGATGCGCGCGCTGATCGCGCGCAAGCTGCCGGTACCGCGGCCGCTGGCGGCCTGTTATCTGCGCCAGGGGCTGCGTTACCGCGCGGCGATCCTGATGGAGCGGCTGGAGGGCGTGCGCTCGCTGGCCGATCGTGCGCATCTGGCCGGTCGCGGCGCACCGTGGGAGGAAGCGGGTCGGCTGATCGCGCGCTTCCATCGCGCCGGCCTCGATCACGCCGACCTCAATGCGCAGAACATCCTGTTCGACGGCAACGGCCGCGGCTGGCTGATCGACTTCGACCGCGGCGTGCTGCGCATTCCCGCCACCCGCTGGCGCGAGCGCAACCTCAAGCGGCTGCGCCGTTCGCTGCTGAAACTGCGCGGCGAGCGCAGCGTCGATGCGGTGGAGAAGGACTACGCGCGCCTGCGCCGCGCCTACGACCTGGCCTGGGAGCGCGGCTGCTGATGACGGACTGGGCGCTGCGTTTCCAGGGCGTGGGCAATGCCTCGGCGGTGGCGCTTGGCTCGCCGATGGCCACCATCGAGCGCGATGGCCGGCCGTGGCTGACCATCGACTGCGGCGGGGAGGGGCTGACCGCCTATCAGGCGCACTACGGCGCGATGCCGCAGGCCTTGTTCGTCACCCACGTGCATCTGGACCACGTCGCCGGCTTCGAGCGGCTGTTCGTGGACAGCTATTTCTCCGCGCGCCGCGGCAAGGTGCGGCTGTATGTGCCGGCCACGGTGGTGCCGCTGCTGCACCGCCGCGTGGCCGACTATCCGAACGTGCTGGCCGAGGGCGGCGCCAACTTCTGGGATGCGTTCCAGCTGATCGTGGTGGGCGATGCGTTCTGGCACGAGGGCGTGCGCCTGGAGGTATTCCCGGTGCGTCACCACTGGCCGGAGACTGCTTACGGCCTGCGCCTGCAGGGCGCGCTGGTGTGGAGCGGGGACACCCGGCCGATCCCGGAAATGCTGAACCGGTATGCCGGCGACGGCGAACTGGTGGCTCACGATTGCGGTCTTCACGGCAATCCGTCGCATACTGGCGTGGACGACCTGGAGCGGGAGTACCCCGCCGAGCTGCTGCAACGGACCATGCTCTACCACTACGCCAGCGCCGACGATGCCGAGGCCCTGCGCGCGCGCGGCCACCGCGTGGCGCGGCCGGGCGAGCGCGTGGCGCTGTCCGCGC
>NZ_AQOI01000076.1:0-15209 GCF_000364665.1 Xanthomonas sp. SHU 199 | reverse complement strand
CCAGGCCACAGCGGCAGCCGCGCCGCCACTTCGGCGGCGCTCTCGCTGGCCGGCCGCTCGGCCGCTACCGTCGGGCCGAGCGCGCCCAGCAACAGGCACAGCGCCGCCAGCAGGGCGATGCCGGAGCGGGGCCGGCGCCTGCCGCAGGGTGGGGACAGTGGTTCGGCGGGACGTAGGCGGGTGGCCAGGAGTCGGGCTGGCATCATCGAGATCTCGTCGTGGATGGAAGAAACCTGCGGCGCGTGGCCGAGGGCACGATGGCCCCAGTGTGCGCGCCGCCTGCGCCACCGCATGGCGCTGTATCGCTGTTGCTGTTGCTGTTGCTGTTGCCTTTGCCTTTGCCTTTGCCGATTCCCGATTCCCGATTCCCGATTCCCGATTCCCGGCCTTTTGCCGCACCGCACATTGCCAATGACACCGGTTTACCATATACAACGGCGCAACGCGCTGTCGATGCGCGGCGCAGCAATTCCGATCCCCCACATTCCTTGCGGAGATGCCCTTGAGCCTTCCTTCCGGCCCGTCGCAGACGCCACCGCCCGCGTTGGCCGACATCGCGGCCCGCTTCGTCCAGGCCCGTCGCCAGGGCCGTGCGTTGCCCGATTTCCCCGGTGTCATCCCCGACGATCTGGAGACCGCCTACCGCGTGCAGGACCTGGCGATCGCGCAATGGCCGGACCGCGTGGTCGGCTGGAAGGTCGGCTACATCGCCCCCGAGCGTCGCGACCACTCCGGGGACGAGCGCCTGCTGGGCCCGATTTTCGCGGCTGCGCTGTGGAATGCTACCGGTGGAACAACGGACATCCCGGTGTTCGACGGCGGCTTCGGCGCGGTCGAGGCCGAGTACGTACTGCGCCTGGACGCTGACGTGCCGGCCGACCAGTTGCACTGGACTCCACAGCAGGCCGCGCAGGTGCCGGCGACGCTGTTCGTCGGCGTCGAGGTGGCGAGCAGCCCGCTGGCCACGATCAACCAGTTGGGGCCGCGCGTGGTGATCTCCGATTTCGGCAACAACAACGGCCTGCTGCTGGGGCCGCAGGTGCCGGACTGGACCGCGCTGGACGAGACCGCGCTGCGCGCCGAGACCTGGATCGAGGGCCAGTGCGTGGGCACCGGCGGCGCCACGCTGTTGCCGGGCGGGCTGCGTGCGGCGTTCGCGTTCGCGCTGGCGCGCTCGGCCAGGCGTGGCCGGCCGCTGCGCCGCGGCGAGCTGATCGCCACCGGCAACGCCACCGGTATCCACGACATCGCCATCGGCCAGCAGGCGACGATCCGCTTCGACGGCTACGGCGAACTTCACTGCAAGGCGGTCGCGGCCTAGGCTGGCGACGGCAATGACGCGCGGGAGGGCGCAGCATGATCACTCGTAGACGATTCCTGGGCGCGGGCCTGACCGCGGCGGCCGCGGCCGGCGTGCCGCTGGGTGCGCTGGCGCAGGCCGGCGGTAGCGGTACGCGCCTGCTCACCGCCACCGACGTGCACGTGGCCGACTACCCCACCGTGGAGGCGGTGCGCTGGTTCGGGCAGATCCTGGAGCAGAAGACCGGCGGCCGCCTGCGCCTGCGCGAGTATCACTCCGGCCAGCTCGGTCGCGAGGCGGAGGCGATCGACATGGCGCGCTTCGGCGCCATCGACATCACCCGCGTGTATTCCGGCGCGCTGAACAACGCCTTCCCGCTGACCCAGGCGCTGTGCCTGCCGTACGTGTTCGACTCGGTGGCGCACCTGCGCCGCGCGATCGACGGCCACGTCGGCGACAGCATCCTGCGCAGCTTCGAACAGCGCGACCTGGTCGGGCTGGCGATCTACGACTCCGGCGCGCGCTGCTTCTACAACACCAAGCATCCGCTGCGGCAGCCCAAGGACCTGCACGGGCTCAAGCTGCGCGTGGCGAACTCGGACATCTTCCTCAAGCTGATGCGCATGCTCGGCGCCAACCCCACGCCGATGTCGCTGGGCGAGACCTTCTCGGCGATGGAAACGCACATGATCGACGGCGCCGAGAACAACATGCGCAGCTTCCAGTCCAGCCGCCACTTCGAGGCCGCGCACTACTGGTCGCAGAGCGATCACTCGTACGCGCCGGACGTGCTGGTGATGTCCCGGCGCAGTTTCGAGACGCTGACGCCGGACCAGCGCGCGCTGGTGCTGGAGACGGCGCGGCAGTCGGTGACGGTGATGCGCCGGCTGTGGGATGCCTCCGAGGCGCAGGCGCGACAGCAGGTGATCGACTACGGCGTGGCCATCAACGAGGTGGACATGCCGGCCTTCCGCAAGGCCGCCGCGCCGCTGCTGGCCGAGTACCGGCAGCAGCCGGAGATCGAAGCCCTCTACCGCCGCATTCGCGATTTCGCCTGAGCCCATGCCGATGACCGACCACGCCCCCGACCTCCCGGTGCCGCCGCTGCAGCGGCTGCTGGACCGGATCGCCAACCTCGCCATCGGCACCGCCGCCGCCGCCCTGCTCGGGCTGGTGGTGGTGCAGGGCTGGCAGGTGTTCACCCGCTACGTGCTCAACGACTCGCCGAGTTGGACCGAGCCGGTGACGCTGCTGCTGCTGAGCACGGCGATGAGCCTGGGGGCCGCCGCCGGCGTGCACACCCGCCGCCACTTCGGCTTCTTCCTGCTGGCCGAGACGCTGCACGCCAGCCTGCGCCGCGTCATCGACCTGGTGCGCCCGCTGCTGGTGGCCGCCATCGGTGCGGTGATCGCGTGGTGGGGCGCGGTGCTGCTGCTGGACGGGCTGGACATCAAGATGGCCGGCGCGCAGATGCCGCAGAGCATCAACTACCTGCCGCTGTCGATCGGCGGCGCGCTGATGAGCGTGTTCGCGCTGTACCAGGCCTGGCGGGTGCTGCGCCCGGGCACCACCATGGGGAGGAACTGAGCATGGCCATCGCCATCCTGTTGGGATTGTTCGTGGTGCTGCTGCTGATCGGCGTGCCGGTGGCGTATGCGCTGGGCACGGCCGCACTGGCCACGCTGCTGTATCTGGACCTGCCGGCGGTGGTGCTGGTGCAGCAGATCTCCGCCGGCAGCGGCTCGGCGTCGCTGATCGCGATCCCGTTGTTCATCTTCGCCGGCGAACTGATGCTGCGCGGTGGCATCTCCGACCGCCTGATCGCGCTGGCGTCCTCGCTGGTCGGGCGCATGCGTGGCGGCTTGGGCCAGGTCAGCGTGCTGTCCTCGCTGTTCTTCGGCGGCGTGTCCGGCTCGGCCATCGCCGACGTCTCGGCGGTCGGCGGCACCATGATTCCGCAGATGATCAACCGCGGCTACGACCGTGACTACGCGGTCAACGTGAGCATGACCGCGGCGCTGGTGGCGCTGCTGGTGCCGCCCTCGCACAACCTGATCCTGTTCTCGGCCGCGGCCGGTGGCGGCCTGTCGATCGCCGACCTGTTCGCCGCCGGCATCGTCCCGGCGCTGCTGATGACCGCGGCGATGATGCTCACCGGCTACGCGGTGGCGCGCTCGCGCGGCTACGGCACCGAGGCGTTCCCGGGCTGGCGCGCGGTGGCGCTGCGCCTGGTCGGCGCGCTGCCGGGCCTGGGCCTGGTCGCGCTGATCTTCGTCGGCATCCGCGCCGGCATCTTCACCGCGGTGGAGAGCGCGGCGATTGCGGTGGTGTACGCGCTGCTGGTCACCGCGTTGCTGTACCGGCAGCTGCGCTGGGCGGAGTTCTTCGGCGCGGTGACGCATGCCGCGCGCACCACCGGGGTGATCCTGTTCGTGATCGCCACCGCGGCGGTGTTCGGCTGGCTGCTGGCCTACCTGCAGGTGCCGGCGGCGGCGGTGCATTTCCTGCAGTCCATCGCCCACAGCCAGCACACCGTGCTGCTGATGATCGTGGTGATGCTGCTGCTGTTGGGCATGTTCATGGACCTGGCGCCGAAGATCCTGATCTGCACGCCGATCTTCCTGCCGGTAGCCAAGGCCTACGGCATCGACCCGATCCATTTCGGCCTGGTGATGGTGCTGGCCGGCGGCATCGGCCTGATCACCCCGCCGGTGGGCTCGGTGCTGTTCATCGGCACCTCGATCGGGCAGATCACCGTGGCCCAGAGCATGCGCACCATCTGGCCGTTCTGGCTGGCGGCGCTGTGCGTGCTGCTGATCGTGGCGTTCTTCCCGGAGCTGTCGCTGTGGCTGCCGCGCGCGCTGCGCGCCTGAGCCGGCCCGGCGGCGCCGGCTCGCGCCAGGCGGGTGACCGCGGGCCGTTCGCGCCGATCGCTGCTGCCTGTCTTGGCAGCGCCGCGGCCGGTCACCGGGGCGGTGCGCCTACACCGCTTCTGTGACCGTGCGCTGGAGCGAACATGACACCCAGTAGAATCCCCTTTCTTTCGCCCGGTTTTCCGTCCATGGCGCCGAACAAGCCCCGTTCCGTCGATGCTCCCGCTTCCGCCCACGGCAAGGCCGCGACGATCAACGACATCGCGCGCCTGTCCGGGGTGTCGAAGAAGACCGTGTCGCGGATCATCAACAACTCGCCGCTGGTGCGCAAAGACACCCGCGAGAAGGTCGAGGCGCTGATGCGCGAGGTCGGCTACGCGCCGGACCCGCTGGCGCGCGGGCTGGCGTTCCGTCGCTCGTTCCTGATCGGCATGGTCTACGACAACCCCACCGCGCAGTACATCGTGGACATGCAGTACGGCGCGCTGGACGCACTGCGCGGCTCCAGCTTCGAACTGGTGGTGCATCCCTGCGACAGCCGCAGTCCCGGCTACATCGAGGGCGTGCGCCGCTTCGTGCAGCAGCAGAAGCTGCACGGGGTGATCCTGGTGCCGCGCGCCTCCGAGGACCAGGCGCTGGCGGACATGCTCGCCGGCATCGGCGTGCGCTACACCCGCATCGCCTCGCTGCCGCTGGACGACACCTCGCAGATGGTGGTCACCCACGACCGCGACGGCGCCGCCGAGGCCGCCGACTACCTGCTGTCGCTGGGCCACCGCGACATCGCCCTGATCACCGGCCCCAGCGCCTACCGCTCCGCGCACGAGCGCACCGCCGGCTTCATCGACGCGCTGACCCGGCGCGGCATCGAACTGCCGCCGGCGCGCATCGTCGAGGCCGGCTACACCTTCGAATCGGGCGTGGCCGCGGCGGAGAAGCTGCTGCTGGGCAAGCAGCGCCCCAGCGCGATCTTCACCGGCAACGACGAAATGGCCGCCGGCGTGTACAAGGTCGCGCTGCGCGCCAACATCAACATCCCGCGCCAGCTGTCGATCATCGGCTACGACGACAGCCCGCTGGCCTCGCGGCTGTGGCCCTCGCTGACCTCGGTGCGCCGGCATACCCGCGACACCGGCCGCACCGCCGCGGCCATGCTGATCCAGCCCGAGGGCACGCCATCGCTGGCGGTGGCCAGCGTGCGCCCGCACCTGATCGTGCGCGACTCCTGCCAGCCGCCGGAAGACTGAGCGCGGCAGCGCGCCGCAGCACGCGGTGGCAGACGAAGGCTTGCGGCCTGCCAGGCGCTCGCGACGACACGGCGAGATGCATGATTCCCGCCCCGGCAGTTCGCCTGGCTCCGCCGCACGCGCATCCGCCGCTGCGGGAGCGGCGTCAGCGACCTGCAATGCGGGTGTCAGGCGCTTTGTGGGGAGTTGACGGTCGTGCAGACACGACAAGCGAAGCCGAAAGCCGACTGACACCCTCCGTCGTCTGGACTGAAGTCCCTCCCACAGGGAGGCCCAGCGCATTCCGGTGGGAGCGGCTTCAGCCGCGACGCGCACGAACCGAACTGCAGCGGCGAACGATTCCCAGGAGGCCGGGAGCCGTTCCCAGGCAGCAGTGAAGCGCCCGCTGACCTCGGGGCGTGCGCGTTTCAACGCCATCCATGCGTCGCACCCACATGTCGGCCAGTGCACGTGTCCCCCCACCGCCTCCCGACTCGCCGCAAACGGTCTACACTGCCGCCGACCGTGCGGACACCGCTCCGCCCATCGAAGGCCCGCTCCGTTCCGGCACCGCCCGGGCGGACCGCGCGGCCTTCCTGCGAGGAGCCTTCGCCATGTCGTCCCCCATCCCCGCCCCCGTCGCGGTCCGTTTCGGCCGCCTGGCGCCGACCGTGCCCGTCGCCGAGATCGCCCGCGCCGTCGCCTTCTACACCGAGCGCCTGGGCTTCCGCAGCGTGTTCCAGAACGGCAATCCGGTCGGTTTCGTGATCCTGAAGAAGGACGACGCCGAACTGCACCTGACCCTGCGTCCCGACCACCGCGGCAGCACCAGCAACGTCGCCCACCTGATCGTCGACGACGCCGCGGCCCTGTACGACGGCCTGCAGGCGCAGGGCGTGCGCATCATCAAGGCGATCCGCGATGCCGACTTCGGCCTGCGCTGCTTCGTCTTCGCCGACCCCGACGGCAACCGCATCGACGTCGGCCAACAGCTCCCGCGGTGAGACCCGCGCCGCCTCGGCGGCGCCGCTTGCCAATCCCGAATCCCGACTCCCCAATCCCAGCCCTTCGTGCACTGCGGAATGACACCGGTTTACCAGACCCGCTAGACTGTCCTCCGTGGCGGGCTGACACATGCCGTCGCCTGCCTTGGAGCGCCCCATGTCCCTGTACTGCAAGACCCACTACGCGACCCATCCCGACGCGATCAAGGGCGCCAGCAACGACCAGCTGCGCGACCTGTACCTGCTCGATGGCCTGTTCGTCGACGACGCGGTGACCCTGAAGTACACCCACTACGAGCGCTTCGTGCTCGGCGGCGCCGCCCCGCGCACGCGGACGCTGACGCTGCCGGCGCAGACCGAGCCGGCCTCGGCCGCCGGCCACCCGTTCCTGGAGCGGCGCGAGCTGGGCGTGATCAATGTCGGCGCCGGCAGCGGCACCGTCACCGTCGACGGCACCGCGTATCCGCTGGGCCCGAAGGACGGCCTGTACGTGGCGATGGGCAGCGCCGAGGTGGTGTTCGCCTCCGACGACGCGGCCACGCCCGCGCAGTTCTACCTGGCCTCGACCCCGGCGCATGCGTGCTTCACTACCAAGCGGCTGTCGATCGCCGAGGCGGTGGCGCTGGACCGCGGCGCGCTGGAGACCAGCAACGAACGCACCATCTACCAGTACATCGTGCCGGCCACCTGCCAGTCCTCGCAGCTGCTGCTGGGCCTGACCGTGCTCAAGCCGGGCAGCGTCTGGAACACCATGCCGCCGCACCTGCACGACCGCCGCAGCGAGGTCTATTTCTACTTCGATCTCGGCGCCAACGACCGCGTCTACCACTTCATGGGCGAGCCGGACGCGCAGCGCCACATCGTGGTGCAGAACAACGAGGCCGTGGTGTCGCCGCCGTGGTCGATCCACATGGGCGCCGGCACCGCCAACTACGCCTTCATCTGGGCGATGGGCGGCGAGAACCTCGACTACACCGACATGCACGTGCTGGACATCTGCCAGCTCAAGTAGGCCGCCGTCGCGCGCGCCGCTCCCATTCCCGTCGTCCGCATTCCCTCAAGGAGTCCACGCAATGACCCACCCGTTCAGCCTCGAAGGCAAGGTCGCCCTGGTCACCGGCGCCAACACCGGCCTCGGCCAAGGCATCGCCGTGGCGCTGGCGCAGGCCGGCGCCGACATCGCCGCCGCCGGCATCGCCGCGCCCACCGAGACCGAGGCCAAGGTCACCGCGCTGGGCCGCCGCTTCGTCGCCATCGAGGCCAACCTGATCAGCATCGAGCCGGTGCAGCGCATCCTCGACGAGACCCTGGCCGGGCTCGGCCGTCTCGACATCCTGGTCAACAACGCCGGGCTGATCCGCCGCGCCGATGCGGTGGACTTCAGCGAGCAGGACTGGGACGACGTCATGAACGTCAACATCAAGTCCGCGTTCTTCATGTGCCAGGCCGCCGGCCGCCACTTCATCGCCCAGGGCAGCGGCAAGATCATCAACATCGCCTCGATGCTGTCGTTCCAGGGCGGCATCCGCGTGCCCTCGTATACCGCCAGCAAGTCCGGCATCGCCGGCATCACCCGCCTGTTGGCCAACGAGTGGGGCGCCAAGGGCGTCAACATCAACGCCATCGCCCCCGGCTACATGGCCACCGACAACACCGCGCAGCTGCGCGCCGACGCCGCACGCAACCAGGCGATCCTGGACCGCATCCCGGCCGGCCGCTGGGGCGTACCGGAAGACCTGGGCGGCACCGCGGTGTTCCTGGCCAGCAGCGCCTCGGACTACGTCAACGGCACCGTGATCCCGGTCGACGGCGGCTGGCTCGCCCGCTAACCAGATCGCGTGACCTACTCCCTTCCTCCACCGGGGGAAGGTGCCCGAAGGGCGGATGAGGGTACGCCTGCCGCCGACCCATCCCAACCAAACCACTCTGCCCACCAACCAATCCCCCACGCAAAGGACCCCCCATGAAAATCGCCCTAATGAACGAGTTCAGCCAGGCCGCCAAGAACCCGGTGATCCTGCAGCAGCTCAACGACGTCGCCGCCGCCCAGGGCCACAGCGTGTTCAACGTCGGCATGGACGGCGACGCCGACCACCGCCTGACCTACATCCACCTGGGCATCTGCGCCGGCCTGCTGCTCAACGCCGGTGCGGTGGACTTCGTGGTCGCCGGCTGCGGCACCGGGCAGGGCGCGATGATGTCGCTCAACGCGCACCCGGGCGTGTTCTGCGGCTACTGCATCGAGCCGACCGACGCCTACCTGTTCGCCCAGGTCAACAACGGCAACGCGCTGGCGCTGGCCTTCGCCAAGGGCTACGGCTGGGGCGCGGAGATCAACGTGCGCTACATCTTCGAGAAGGCCTTCAGCGGCGAGCGCGGCATGGGCTACCCGGCCGAGCGCCGCGAATCGCAGCAGGCCAACGCCGGCATCCTGACCCAGGTCAAGCAGGCCCTGGCCAAGTCCTACCTGGACGGCCTGCGCGCGCTGGATCCGGAACTGGTCAAGCAGGCCGTGGGCGGCCCGCGCTTCCAGCAGTGCTTCTTCGACAACGCCAAGGACGCCGACCTGCGCGCCTTCGTCGCCGGCGTGCTGGGCAAGGCCGACGCCGCCGCGGCCTGATCGCACGGTGCGCCGCTCGCGCCCCTCTCCCGCGGGAGAGGGGTTGGGGCGAGGGCCGAAGGATCGACCAACGCGCACCACGCTTCCCGGTCTGCCCGGCCTGTTACCGCCGACCGGCGCGGGCACCACGCAGACCCCGCGCAGCGGAGTTTCCCAATGCGCCTGCTCCTGTTTGTCCTGCTGCTGCTCTTCGCCGACGCCGCCTGCGCCGAACCGCAGCGCGTGTTCGTCGTCGGCGATGCCGTGGCCGCCGAGTACGGCCACGACCGCGCGCCGCAAGCTGGCTGGGGCCAGGCCTTGCAGAGCTACCTGGACCCGAACGCGTGGCAGGTACGCAACGACGCCAAGCACGGAGCCGGCGCGCGCAGCGCGATCGCCGATGGTCGGTTGCAGGCGATCGCCAGGGAGCTGCGCCGTGGCGACGTGTTGCTGATCCAGTTCGGCGACGACGACGCCAGGCACACAGCCCCTGGCCGCGATGACGATCCGCAGCAGACGCTAGCCCGGGCCGTGGCGCTGGCGCGCGAACGTGGCGCCACCCCGGTGCTGATCACGCCGGTGGCGCGCCCGCGATTCAAGGACGGTGCGCCGCTGGACACGCAGCTGCCGTCCGTCCAGGCATTGCGACGGCTGGCGAGCACGCAGCGGGTCGCGCTGATCGACCTCGATGCCAGCAGCCGTGCCTGGCTGCGTGCGCTGGGCGAGCAGGGCGCGCGTCCTTACCTATTCGTTCCCGAACAGGACACTGCCACCGACAGCCGCTTCAGCATCGCCGGCGCCAACGCCCTGGCCTGCCTGGTGCTGCGCGATGCGGTCCAGGTGCTGCCCGCGTTGCGCCCGGCGCTGGTGCGCGATCTGGATTGCGACGTGCTGCGTACCGCTCATGCCTCGGCGCAATCGCAGGTGCTGCACGAAGACGCGCTGGCCCGCGAACAGCCCGGCCCGCATGGCGGCGCAGGGCCGACCACGGCGTATCCGTTCTTCGCCGAGGTGCAGGACCTGCCATTCGTGCTGCGCAAGCGCGTGTTGCACAAGGGCGCCGGCATCGGCCTGCATCCGCAGCACAAGGACGAGATCTATTACATCGTCAGCGGACGCGGCAGCTACGTGCTGGACGGAACCCAGTACGACGTGCGCGCCGGCCATGCCTTGCTGACCCGTGCCGGCAGCGCCCATGCGTTGCAGCAGGTGGGCGACGAGCCACTGGTGCTGTTGCTGGTGTATCCGCGCTGACGGCGTTGCCGCTCGGATCCGCGGCATGTCATCGGCACCTGGGTGGTTCGGTGCGCGCTTGGCGCCCCGACCCTCGTTCCAACTTCTCTCCCGGTGGGAGAGGGGCTTTTGCGTTGCGCTGTGCAGTCCGCGATCGGCATGCGCGCGACGCGATCTCAGGCGGTTGCCGAGTGCGGAGACCGGCGCGCGGGGCGAGCCTTGCGGACGCAGCCACTTCGCGCGCTGCGACATCCACCCGGGAGACTGCCATGCACGCCAGCAAACGCCTTTCGTTCCTCACCGCCGCCTGCCTGCTCTGCTGCGCCGCCCCGGCGCTGGCCAACAGCAACTGGGATCTCGAATTCGAGTTCCAGAACCCCGGTGGCCGGCCCACCGTCGCGACCATGCGCAACTACATCCTCGGCTGCGTGCCGGCGCGTAGCGTCGTCGGCACTCCGCTGCCCGCGGGTCCGCAGGGGCCGTTCAAGCTGACCACGCCGCCGGTCCGTGGCAGAGAGGTCGGCGACAGCGCCCTCTACAACTACTTGAACGGCTGCAACCTGAAGCCGGCCAGCGTCACCGGCGTCGCCGTCATGGGCGACGACTGAGCGCGCAGCGCGGCCAGGCGACGGTCGCGTGCGGGCACGTCCCCGCGCGGCCGTCGTGCGCGATTCACACGTCGCCGCCGTCCGCCCAGCCTTCGCCGCTGCCGGCATGGAACACGCGGTCCTGCGCCTGCACCTGGCCGGCCGGCAGATGCGCCTGGTCGGCCAGTGCCGCATAGATCGGGGTGAAATCCGGCGAGGTCGCCTGCATCAGCTGTTCGAAGCTGTCGATGACGAAGTAGGTCTTCTGATAGGTGTCGATGCGGTAGCGGGTGCGCATGATCCGCTGCAGGTCGAAGCCGATGCGGTTGGGGGCGTCCGACTCCAGCGAGTAGAGCGATTCGCCCTTTGACGAGACGATGCCGGCGCCGTAGATGCGCAGGCCGTCGGGGGTGTCGATCAGGCCGAACTCCACCGTGTACCAGTACAGCCGGGTCAGGTTCTGCAGCGCGTCCGGACCGATCGCGTGCGCCTTGACGCCGCCGCGCCCGTAGGCCTGCATGTAGTCGGCGAACAGCGGGTTCATCAGCAGCGGCACGTGGCCGAACAGGTCGTGGAACAGGTCCGGCTCGGCGATGTAGTCGATCTGCTCGGGACGGCGGATCCACCAGGTCACCGGGAAGCGGCGGTTGGCCAGGTGGTCGAAGAAGTCCAGCTCCGGCAGCAACCCTTCCACGCCGACCAGGGTCCAGCCGGTGGTCGCCTGCAGCACCGCGTTGAGCTCGTCGAAGCGCGGGATCGCCTGCGAACTCATGCCCATCGCGTCCTGCGCCTGCAGGAACTCGGCGCAGGCGCGGCCGACCAGCAGCTCGCGCTGGCGCGTGTACAGCGTGCCCCAGGTGGCGTGGTCGTCGACGCTGTAGCTGTCCCAAGGCTGGGTCACCACGGCCGTGGTGTAGACCGGCACGTAGCCCTTGTCGGTCTGCTGGTGTTCGACGCGGCGCGGTGCGGTGTCCATGGTCGACGCTCCGGAAAGGGATAGCCACGATGGTAGGCGCGCGGGCGCGCAATGGGCTTGCGAAGTTGCACGGATCGGCGCGCTGCGCGCAAGATTATTGCGTAGACGCCATGTTGCAGAGCAATAAATGACCGGATCGCCGACCTTCGACCGCACCGACCTGCGCCTGCTCGCCCTGCTGCAGCGGGAAGGCCGCGCCAGCAATGCCGAACTGGCCGCGCAGGTGAACCTGTCGCCCTCGGCCTGCCTGCGCCGGGTGCAGCGGCTGGAGGCCGAGGGCGTGGTCGCCGGCTACGCCGCGCGGCTGGTGCCGGCGGCGATCGGCCTGGGCTTGCAGGCCTTCGTGCGCGTGCAGCTGGAGAAGCACGGCCAGAGCGGCATCGCCCATTTCGCCGACAGCGTGCAGGGCTGGGACGAGGTGGTCGCCTGCCATGCGCTGACCGGCGACATGGACTACCTGCTGCACGTCTACGTCCGCGATCTGGCGCACTTCTCCGCGTTTCTGCTGGACAAGTTGCTCAACGCCGCCGGCGTCGCCGACGTCAATTCCAGCTTCGTGCTGCGCACGGTCAAGGACTTCGCCGGCCTGCCGTTGCCGCGCGGCTAGCGGGAACGCTGCGGATGTGTCGCAGCGTGTCGGCGCGTGGCCGCCCTTGTTAAGTTGTTGCTAACGATTTACATTTGCGTTCTGCGACGGCCATCCACGGCCACAGCCCCTCCGCCAGCCCTGCCGGGCCAGCCACGCCGGTTTCCGCCGTGGAGTGCGGCTGCGCCTGTCCTTTTCCTGCCACCCGCGGCGCGACCGTGTCGCCCCGTGCCCAAACTTCGCGAGATCGATTCATGCTTTCCTCCGCTCCACGCCGTCTGCTGTCCCTTGCCGTGCTGTCCGCGCTCTCCGCCGCCTCGGCACCGTTGTTCGCCGCCGCGGCCGAGGCCGCGGCCGACGTGCAGCCGACCACGCTGGACAAGGTCGAGGTCAGCGGCAGCCCGTCGCGCGCGCAGCCGTCCACCACTACGCGCCTGCCGCTGACGCTGCAGGAGACGCCGCAGTCGGTGAGCGTGCTGGGCCAGCAGCGGCTGGAAGAGGAATCGCTGTTCAGCGTCAACGACGTCATGCGCAACGTCACCGGCGTCAACGTCTCCTTCTACGACACCCAGCGCCCGCTGTACTTCGCGCGCGGCTTCCAGATCACCGACTTCCAGGTCGACGGCCTGCCCACCTACAGCGGCTCCACCAACCAGGAATACGACATGGTCTTCTACGACCGCGTCGAGGTGATCCGCGGCGCCAACGGCCTGCTCAGCGGCGCCGGCATTCCCTCGGCCACGGTCAACCTGCTGCGCAAGCGCCCCGGCAAGAGCTTCGATGCGTCGTTCGCGGCCTCGCTCGGCACCTGGGACTTCCGCCGCACCCAGGCCGACGTCACCGCGCCGCTGACCGCCGACGGCCGCTTCCGCAGCCGTTTCGTCGCCGCCTGGCAGGACCGCGGCTATTACTACGACCACTACACCGAGCAGAAGATGTCGGGCATGGCGGTGCTGGAAGGCGACCTGACCGACACCACCACGGTCACCGTCGGCTACCAGCGCCAGGACAACGACCCGGTCGGCTCGACCTGGGGCACGGTGCCGTACTTCTTCGCCGACGGCGCGTACGCCGACCTGCCCACGTCCACCAACCTGGCGCCGAAGTGGGCGCGCTGGCAGCGCAACACCCACACCACCTTCGCCAACCTGGAACAGCGCTTAGGCGACAACTGGCTGCTGAAGGTCAACCTGGCGCGTACCGAAGGCGAGGTCGAAAACCTGCGCGTGTACGGCAGCGGCTATCCCAAGCGCGACGGCAGCGGCATCTACCTGCGCGCCGCCGCCGGGCAGGCCACCGACACCCGCGACGGCCTGGACGTGTACCTGTCCGGCAGCTTCCCGCTGTTCGGCCGCGACCACGACGTGGTGGTCGGCGGCAGCTGGCAGGACCTGCAGTCGACCACGCCGACCCTGGCGCTGCGCTATCCGGGCGACTGGACCACTTGCGGCCGCGAGCGCTGCTACTACATCCCCAACGTCTACGACTGGCACGGCGACGTGGGCCAGATCACCACCACGCGCACCGGCGCGCGGCGCGAGGCGCGCACCACCCAGCGCGGCGTGTACGCCTCCACCCGGCTGCGCCTGGCCGAACCGCTGTCGCTGATCGCTGGCGCACGCCTGAGTTCCTGGCAGACCCGCACCCAGGCCTTCGCCGCCGACGGCAGCTACACCGGCACCAGCGGCCGCTACCGGGTCAGCGACGAGGTCACGCCCTACGTCGGCCTGGTCTACGACCTCACCCCGGCCATCTCCACCTACGCCAGCTACACCGAGATCTTCAATCCGCAGAACTACAAGGACAAGGACAACAACCTGCTGGCGCCGGTGCAGGGCTCCAACCTGGAAGCCGGCATCAAGGCGCAGCTGGCCGACGGGCGCGCGCTGCTCAGTGCGGCGGTGTTCGAGGCCAAGCAGGACAACTACGCGGTGCGCGACATGACCCAGCCGGAAGCCTCGCTGCCCGACGGCAGCTCGGCCTACATCGGCGTCGACGGCACCAAGAGCCGCGGCTGGGAAGTGGAATACAACGGCGAGTTGCGCCCGGGCTGGACGCTCAATGCCGGCTACACCCACGTCAAGGTCACCCGTGCGCCGACCGACGCGATCTACGCCAACCTGCCGGAGGACTATCTGCAGCTGTCCACCCAGGTGCGCCTGCCCGGCGCCTGGCAGCGCCTGAGCCTGGGCGGCGGCGTGAGCTGGCAGAGCGCGGTGCGCGGCTACAACATCCAGCGCCCGCTCGGCGACGGCAGCGCCGCCACGCGCCCGGTCACCGTGGTGCAGGACCCGTACGCGCTGGTGCACTTCAATGCCAACTACCAGCTCAGTACGCAGTGGACCGCGACGCTGGCGGTGACCAATGCATTGAACAAGAAGTACTGGGCCAACCTGGATTACCAGAACTACGGCGAGCCGCGGTTCGTTAGCTTTACCCTGCGCTGGCGGTACTGAGCGACGGCGCAGTAACGGCGTGGCCGCTTGTGCAGGGAGACTGCGCTAGCGGTCGGACCCTCACCCCCGGCCCCTCTCCCGGTGGGAGAGGGGAGCTGTAGGCGGAGCGGGTTGCGCTGATAGTTTCCGCCTGCGGTGGCGGTGCTGAGCGGCGGTGTGGTGTGGGCGGGCTGCGTGCGCCGCGAGCGGTGCTGGCGGTCGGACCCTCACCCCCGGCCCCTCTCCCGGCGGGAGAGGGGAGCAAGCGTTAGTCCTTCTTGCAGGGATCGTCGCGGCGCAGCAGGCGGCCCAGTCGCGATTGCGGCTCGCACGGCGGCGGCGCCGGTTGCGCGGCTTTTGCCGCCGCGGCTGCGGCGGCCGCGCGCTGCT
>NZ_AQOI01000075.1:0-6024 GCF_000364665.1 Xanthomonas sp. SHU 199 | reverse complement strand
GGCTGCGCGCCGGTGCGCGGGGTCGCCAGCGCCGCGGCCATGCCGGCCGCATGCGCCAGCGTGCCGTCGGCCTCGGTCACGCCGTACGGCAGGAACGCCAGCGCGAACGCACCGACGAACACCAGCGCCAGCACCGCCGCGAGCGAGCGCGACAACCTGCGCGCGAACGGCCGGTCCAGCCGCGGCAGCAGCAAAGCCAGCAGCAGCGCCAGGAACACCATCAGGCCCATGCGCGGAACCCAGCGCCAGTAATCGGTGCCCGACTCCCATGCCGCCCACAACAGCGAGAGCAGGAAGGTCGCCGCAAACCACAGCGCACCATTGCGCCGCGCGCGCCACAGCTGCACGCCGGAGATCGTCAGGCCGAGGCCGGCGACCAGGTAGTACCAGGAGCCGCCCAGCGCCAGCAGCCAGCCGCCGCCAATCGCCAGCACTGCGCCGATCAGCACGCAGACGCCGCCGAGCAGGCGCAGCGGCCAGCCGCCGCGACGCTGCGTTCGTTCGAATTCGTTCATTGCCACTCCTTGCAGGACACGGCCACGCGGAACATCCGCCGTGGCAGCGGCGCATGCGCGCCGCGCATCCTTATCCCAGGCAGCCGGTGAATGCCGCGCGTTTCCTGCTGACACACGCTGACACGCAATCTTGCCGTCCTCGTGATCCAGCATCGACCTGGGCATCACGCGGCCTGTGTCGTCGAGGGCGACGACGACCCGGCGGCATAGTCAGTCGGTGTGACGCGGCGGTCGTACAAATGGCCGCCGTGGCGCCGCGTGCACGCTCGCAGCAGAGCATCCGCATCGTTGCGGTGGCGAGCCCCAAAAACGACGACGCCGGCACGAGGCCGGCGTCGTCGTTCGCTCAGCAGCGCATCACGCCTGCGGCGGTGCAGCCTCGCCAGTGCCTTCGGCGACGCCGTCCTCGCCCGGCAGCACGTCTTCCTCGACCAGCGAGCCGTCCAGGCGTTCCACCGCCTGCAGCTTCTCGCCCTTGGACAGGCGGATCAGGGTCACGCCCTGGGTGTTGCGGCCGACGCGGGAGATTTCCGAGGCGCGGGTCCGCACCAGGGTGCCGCCGTCGGAGATCAGCAGCACTTCGTCGCGGGTGCTCAGCAGCACCGCACCGACCAACTTGCCGTTGCGCTCGCTGGTCTGGATGCCGATCACGCCCTGGGTGCCGCGGCCCTTGCGCGGATACTCGCCCAGCGGGGTGCGCTTGCCGTAGCCGTTCTCGGTCGCGGTGAGGATGTAGGCATCGGCCTCGTCGCCGTTGCGCGCCTCGGCATCGACCTCGGTGTCCGCTGCGGCGTCGACGTCGTCGGCGTCCTCGTCCTGGCCCACGGCCGGTTCGGCCACGATCAGGCTGACCACGTACTCGCTCTTGGCCAGGCGGATGCCGCGCACACCGCGGCTGCTGCGACCGGTCGGCTTGACCCCGCCGCGGCTCTTGCGCCGCGCGCCACGGGCGTCGTCGCCCTCCTCGCCCGCGGCCTCGTCGTCGGCCACGGCGCCGTCGTCGGCACCGGCCTCGTCGACGGCCGCATCATCGGCCTCGTCGTCCTTGGGCCGTTCGGAGAAGCGCACGGTCTTGCCGTTGGAGGCGAACAGCAGCACGTCGCGCTCGCCGTCGGTGAGCGCCACGCCGACCAGCGCGTCGCCCTCGTCCAGATTGATCGCGATCTTGCCGATCTTGCGCTGGAACGCGAACTCGCTCAGCGGGGTCTTCTTGACCATGCCGTTGCGGGTGGCGAAGAACACGTAGCGGCCTTCGGCGTACTCGCGTACCGGCAGCACCGCCTGCACGCGTTCGCCGTTCTCTAGCGGAATCCAGTTGACGATCGGGCGGCCGCGCGCGTTCGGTCCTGCCTCGGGCAACTGGTGCACGGGCAGCCAGAACACCTTGCCGCTGCTGGTGAAGGTCAGCAGGGTGTCGTGGGTGTTGACCAGCCACAGCTGGTCGATGAAATCCTCTTCCTTGGTCGCCGCCGCGCTGCGGCCGCGGCCGCCGCGCCGCTGCGCGCGGTAGGCGCTGACCGGCTGGCGCTTGGCGTAGCCGGCATGCGACAGCGTCACGACCACGTCTTCCGGCGCGATCAGGTCGAGGATGTCCAGGTCCTCTTCGCTGTGACGGATCTCGGTGCGGCGTGCATCGCCGTATTCCTCGCGGATGTTGACCAGTTCCTCGCGGATCACCTGCAGCAGCACGTCCGGATTTTCCAGGATACGGATCAGCCCGGCGATGGCGTCCAGCAGCTGCTTGTATTCCTCGGTCAGGCGCTCCTGCTCCAGGCCGGTCAGGCGGTGCAGGCGCATTTCCAGGATCTGCGTAGCCTGCACTTCGGTCAGCTGGTAGCCGCCGCCGACCAGGCCGACGCCGCTGGGCAGGTCTTCCGGGCGCGAGGCCTCGGCGCCGGCCGCGTTGAGCAGCGCGCCGACCAGGCCCGGTTGCCAGGTCTTGGCCAGCATGCGCTCGCGCGCTTCGTTCGGGTTCGCCGAGGTCTTGATCAGCTCGATCATCTCGTCGATGTTGGCGAGCGCGACGGTCAGACCTTCGAGGATATGCGCGCGGGCGCGCGCCTTGCGCAGTTCGAAGATGGTGCGGCGGGTGACCACTTCGCGGCGGTGGCGGACGAAGGCCTCCAGCATCTGCTTGAGGTTCATCAACTGCGGGCGGCCATCGACCAGCGCCACCATGTTGATGCCGAACACCGACTCCATCTGGGTCTGCTGGTACAGGTTGTTCAGCACCACGTCGGCGGCTTCGCCGCGCTTGACCTCGATGTAGATGCGCATGCCGTCCTTGTCGGACTCGTCGCGCAGCTCGCTGATGCCTTCGAGCTTCTTTTCCTTGACCAGCTCGGCGATCTTCTCGATCAGCCGCGCCTTGTTGACCTGGTACGGGATCTCGGTGACCACGATCGCTTCGCGGCCGTTGTCCTGGATCTCGATCTCGGCCTTGGCGCGCATGCGCACGCGGCCGCGGCCGGTGCGATAGCCGGCGACGATGCCGGTGGTGCCGTTGATGATGCCGGCAGTCGGGAAATCCGGGCCGGGGATGTGCTCCATCAACCCGTCGACGTCGATCTGCGGATTGTCGATCAGCGCCAGGCAGGCGTTGATCGACTCGGTCAGATTGTGCGGCGGGATGTTGGTGGCCATGCCCACCGCGATGCCGGCCGAGCCGTTGACCAGCAGGCTCGGGAAGCGCGTCGGCATCACCGACGGTTCCTGTTCCTTTTCGTCGTAGTTGGGCTGGAAATCGACGGTTTCCTTGTCGATGTCGGCCATCATCTCGTGCGCGAGCCGCGACATGCGCGCCTCGGTGTAACGCATCGCTGCCGCGGAATCGCCGTCGACCGAACCGAAGTTGCCCTGCCCGTCCACCATCAGGTAACGCAGCGAGAACGGCTGCGCCATGCGCACCAGGGTGTCGTACACCGACTGGTCGCCGTGCGGATGGTACTTACCGATGACGTCGCCGACGATACGCGCCGACTTGTAGTAGGGCTTGTTGCTGTGCGCGCCCAACTCGTTCATCGCGAACAACACGCGGCGATGCACCGGCTTGAGGCCGTCGCGCGCATCCGGGAGGGCACGCCCCACGATCACGCTCATGGCGTAATCGAGGTAGCTCTTGCGCATCTCGTCTTCCAGGTTGACCTGGATGATTTCCTTGGCGGATTCTGCCATTCGGGTTCCGTAAGTCTGGTGGCGGATCGACCACCACGCCGGCCCGCGACAGGCGGGCCCGCCGCGGCCGCACGCCTAGGGCGCACGGCGGTCGATCGAACCGCCGGATTCTATCATGACAGGCGCCCGATTGCCCGGTTTTTGCCGGCGCGAACAAGCACTTGCGCGCCTTCGGCAGCGCCCGCCGGGCGCCGCCGCAGTGCCCCGCCTCAGCCGCCGAAGGCGGCGCGCATGCGCGGCAGGTCCGGGCGCTCGATGACCCCGCGCTCGGTGACGATGGCGTCGATCAGGTCCGCCGGGGTCACGTCGAACACCGGGTTCCAGGCGGCGATGCCGTCGGCCACGGTGCGCGTGCCGCCGACGCCGAACAGCTCGCCCGGATCGCGTTGCTCGATCTCGATCTGCGCGCCGTCGACGGTGTCCATGTCCACGGTGGACGACGGCGCCACCACCATGAATTTGACGCCATGGTGGCGCGCGACGATCGCCAGCTGGTAGGTGCCGATCTTGTTGGCGGTGTCGCCATTGGCGCAGATGCGGTCGGCGCCGACGATCACCCACTGCACCGCGCCGGTCTTCATCAGGTGCGAGGCGGCCGAATCGGCGATCAGGGTCGCGTCGATGCCGTCCTGCTGCAGTTCCCACACGGTCAGCCGCGCGCCCTGCAGCCACGGCCGGGTCTCGCCGGCGAACACCTTGGCGATGCGCTGCTGGGCGACGCCGGCGCGGATCACGCCCAGCGCGGTACCGAAGCCGGCGGTGGCCAGCGAGCCGGTGTTGCAATGGGTCAGCACGCCGCTGCCCGGCACGATCAGGCCGGCACCGAGCGCGCCCATGTGCCGGTTCGCGGCCAGATCCTCTTCGGCGATCGCCTGCGCCTCGCGCTCCAGCACGGACTGCCAGTCGCTGCCTGCCGCGCCCAGCGCGCCGCGCATGCGCGCCAGCGCCCAGGCCAGGTTGACCGCGGTCGGGCGCGCGGCATTGAGCCGCTGCAGGGCCGGCTCCAGCTTCAGCAACGCCTCGGCGCCGTTCTCGGCCTGTACCTCGCGCGCTGCCAGCACCGTGCCCCAGCCGGCAGCGATGCCGATCGCCGGCGCGCCGCGCACGGCCAGGGCGTGGATCGCCGCGGCGACCTGGTCGCTGTCGGTGCAGCGCACGTGTTCGACCGCGAACGGCAGCTTGCGCTGGTCCAGCAGTTCCAGCGCGTCGCCGGTCCACAGGATCGGGCGGATATGGTCGTAGCGGGCGTAATCGATATCGAGGGCGGCGTTCATCGCGCCATTGTAAACGCCGGCGATTGCGGATTGAGGACGCCGCGCGGTGTCGCGACGCCGCGCCAGCGATCAGTTGACGCTGAACTCGGCGCGGCAGCCCTTGTCCACCCAGATACCGTCGCGGTCCCAGCCCCAGCTGTCGTCCTGCACGCAGGGCGCGCCGGACAATTGCCGGCGCAGTTCGACACGATCCTGCACGCTGACGCCGCAGCGGCGCCGCGCCTTGCCCTTGGATTCGCACAGCACCGGCCGCGGGCCGGCGGGGAAGCCGGAGCCGTCGGCGGCGCCGATCTCGAACTCGCCGCGGCAGCCGCGCGCGACCCAGATCTCGTTGCGGCGCACGCCCCAGCTGCGCTCCTCGCGGCACGGCACCGACGACAACTGCCGCATCAGCCGCACCGGCGCCCCACGCAGCATCACCGGGCAGCTTTCCAGGCGCCCGTCGGACTCGCAGCGCAACACGCGGCGCATCGCGCTGCGCGACGCCTCCACCGGATTGGGACGGAATTCGGCGCGACAGCCCAGGGTCACCCACACGCCGGTGGCGTCGGAACCCCACTCGCTGCCACGGATGCAGTCGTTGTCGGAGAGTTGCCGCACCAGTTGCACGCCCTGGTCGGTGGACATCGGACAGTGCACCCAGGTCATGTCGCGCGACTCGCAGCGGACCACCGCGGCATCGTACGCATCGGTGTCCTGCGCCGGCGACGGCATCGGCCACACGCTTGCCGCCAACCCCAGCCAACACCAGCCACCGAGCCCGTACGCCCACTTCATGCTTGGCTCTGCCCCTATGCCTAGAACCTGAACAACGAAGACCTGCTGGCGCGCAGCGTGCGCTTGCCGTGCCCGATCAAACCATCATCGGTGTGGACAACGCAACAACGCGCCGCGAAAACACGTGACGGCCGGTTCAGGCATGCGCGAAATCGTAGGCGAGCACCTCGCCGATCTGCGCGGTGCCGCGCATTGCCATCAGCAGCCGGTCCACGCCGACCGCGACGCCGGCGCAGTCGGGCAAGGCCGGCAGCGCCTGCAGCAGCCGCTCGTCCAGCGGCGGG
>NZ_AQOI01000074.1:0-3907 GCF_000364665.1 Xanthomonas sp. SHU 199 | reverse complement strand
TGGTGCTGCGCGCTTGGCGGCGCCGGCGGGCGACGCCGTGGTCTTCCTGGCGGCCTTCTTCGCTGCCGGCGCCTTGCCCGCCGCCTGCGTGGCACGGCCACCGCGCAGATGCCGCAGTTCGCCATTGAGCGCGTCCACGCGCTCGATCAGCGCACCCAGGTCCTCGCGGCTGGGGACTTCAAGGCGGCGCAGCGCGCGCTGCACGCGGTCCTCGAACACCTTCTCCAGACGGTCCCAGGTGTCGGCGGCGCGCTCGCGGGCCTGGCCGACCCGGTTCTCCACCGCATCGCGCACCGCATCGACCCCGCCGCCGGCCAGCTTGCGGGTGCTCTGCTCCAGGCTCAGGCCTTCCTTCACCAGGGTCTCGAACAGCTTGCCGCCCTCGGCCTGCGCACGGCCGAACGCGCCAACCCCGGCCAGCCAGACCTGCTGCGCCGATTCGCCCAGGCGCTTGGACAGCTTTTCCGCCTGCGCCTGCAGGGTGTCGTCGGCAGCGGCGGTGCTGCGCTTCTTGCGGGCGGACTTCTTCAGAGTGGCCATGACGGTGCGGTTCCTTCGGCGGGTGAGTGGCGGGGTTCGAGACTCGGGACTGTGACTAGAGTAATCACACCAGCGCGCGCAGGACGTGCGCGGGGAGCGATGGCGACGTCGGCCGGCGCTGCACGCTACGCCTCCGGCGAACGGCGGGTGCGGCGCCTGGCGCGGCGGTTGGCGATGACCTGGTCGACGTCGTCCAGCGCACGCCGCAGCCGCGCGGTGGTCTCGGTCATGCGCCGCGGCTGCACGTCCACGCCATCGAGGAAGGTGCGCTTGCGGTCGTTGAGGATATCGTGGCGCAGCGCGATGCCGTGCGCGGCCAGCAGCGGCTCCAGCGTCTGCGCGTTGCGGCGCAGGTCCGACAGGGTATTGCGATAGGCGAGCTGGCACACGCGGTGGCGCGCGGCGTAGCTGAAGAGATTGGTGAAGAACAGCTCGCCGTTGTCGGCGTTGGGCTCGAAGACCAACTGGTCCACCTGCGGGTACTGCCGTGCGTACTTCTCCAGCCCCACCTGCATGCGCGATTGCAGCAGGGTGCGGAAGGTCTGCGACAGCACCGCCGGCAGGCCGCCGGCGAGCAGCCGCGCGCGGTCGATGTGGCCATTGCGGCGCGGCGCGTGGGTGGCGTCGTAGGGCACCAGCGGGTTGATCCCGATCATCAGGTCGATGCCGCGCTCCAGCAAGGTGGAGGCATGCATGGTGCGGCGCAGCGCGCCGTCCACGTAATGGTGGCCGTCGATCTGCACCGGCGGATACAGCCCCGGCAGCGCCGCGCTGGCCTGGATCGCCAACGAGATCGGCACGTGGTCCATGCCCGGCTCGCCGAAGCGCACCGCACGTCCGCTGTCCAGGTCCACGGCGACCACGAACAGATTGGCGTCGAGGTCGCGGAAATCGTTGCTGCGGCCGCGGCGGCTGAACACGTCCTGCAGGAAACGCTCGACCCCGGCGTTGTCGAACAGGCCGCTGGGCACCAGTCCGCCGAAGCGGGTGATCAGGTCCGACCAGCGGGTCTTGCGCGGTTCGGTGAGCAGGTCGTGCCACCAGCCGTAGGCCAGCCCCGGCAGGGTCGCGGCACGGCGCAGATACTCGTAGACGTTGGGCCGCAGGAAGTCTTCCGGGCGGAACCGCGCATCGTCGCTGTTGCCGGTGACGAAGATCCGGCAGATCTCGGCACTGCTGATGCGGTTGGCCAGCCCGGCGGTCAGGAATGCACCGGAGCTGACGCCCACGTAGCAATCCAGGCGGGTCAGGTCCAGTCCGTCCAGCGCCTCGTCCAGGGCGCGCAGCGCGCCGAGGCCGTACATGCCGCCGATCGGCCCGCCTCCGGCGATGGCCAGGCCGATGCGGCCGTTGGAATGGGGACGGGGCGAGGCGCTGTGGAGGGAAAGCATGCGCGGTCCGCAAGAGGCAGTCGCGCGAGTGTAGCCGAGCGCCGTGACGCTTGCGGTCGTGCCGGGCTGCGACCATCATCGGCGCCCATGGCGCGCAGCACTCCCGTCCTGGAACGACTCGGCCGCCGCCTGGCGTGGCACCAGGCGCTGCACGACCCCGTGCGCGAACCGCGCAACGCGCTGCGCTGGCTGCAGGAACTGCGGCGCTGGCAATCGGAGCGGCTGGAGCACAGCTTCGAGCATTTCCTGGAGGATCCGCAGCGGCGTCCGGCGGCGATGTTCTTTCTCACCGACGTCTATGGCGACCGCGACTTCAGCCGCCGCGATGCCGATATCGTCAAGGTGTTGCCGATGATGCAGCGGCTGATGCCGGCGTCGCTGCTGGACACGGTCGCCGACGGCATCGAGCTGGGTGCGCTGACCCACGCTCTGGACCTGCGCATGGCCGAGGCGCTGCAGGACCTGGCGCCGCGGCGCAAGCGCCTGGACGAAGCGCTGTATGCCGAGGCCTATCGGCAGACCGGGCTACCCCGGCTGCGCCAGCGCCAGATCGACCTGATCGCCCGCGTCGGTCTGGGCCTGGCCAAGGCGGTGCACACACCCGGCGTGCGCATGCTGCTGCGCTTCGCCCGCGGCCCGGCCAAGGCGGCGGGGCTGTCGGAACTGCAGGGATTCCTGGAGCGGGGTTTCGATGCGTTCTCCAAGCTGGGCGATGCCGAGGGGTTCATCGGCGATATCGAGACCACCGAGCGCGCCGTGTCGGAACGATTGTTCGCGGGCGATCCGGATCCGTTTGCGTTGGAGTGAGTCAGCGGCCGTACCCCTCACCCCAACCCCTCTCCCGGTGGGAGAGGGGCTCGATCACTACTCAGCCCAGCTTTTCCGCCAGCACGCGGCGAATCTCGCTTTCCACCGTGCCCTTCATCGCCGACAGCAGGAAGCCCAGTTCGGCAGTCACGTGCACCTGCTTGGGCAGCAGCTCGATGCGGCCGTCCACGCCCGAGCGCGAGAACAGCAGGGAATCGCCATCCCAGTGCGATTCCAGGTCGAAGCGCTCGGACAGTTTCTTGGCGGCGGTTTCGATGGCCTTGCGGGCCTGCGCGGGGGTCTTGTCGTGGTCGTGGCGGATGTCGATGCTGGACATGCTGGCTCCTGTGCGGGCGGGTGCCCGCGTGAACGATCAGGCATTGTGCGTATGCGCGGTGCATTGTCCAGCGCGCGCGCTTCTGCGCGCGCAGGCAACCTGCTAGGCTGCCCGCCGTGCACGATCTGCAAGTCCATTTCAGCAACCGCCAACATCCCGACCGGCCCCTGCGCGCGGGCGTGCATCGCATCGTGCGGCTGGCCTCCGGTCAGGTCAGCGTGGTCGACGACACCCAGGGCGCATTGCTGCTGGCGCAGTTCTGCCTGGACCGGCGCGGCCTGTGGCTGCAGGTCGCCAACGGCAGCCGCGGCATCCACGTCAACGGCCGCCCGGTGCGGCGCATGGCCCTGCTGCGCGCCGGCGACGCGGTCTACGCCGATGGCGTCGAAATGGTGGTGCAGGGCAAGTGCGAGCCGCTGCAGCGCTTGCCCGAGGTCAGCGAGGCCGAGCACGACGATCCGCGCCTGGTGCTGCGCGGCGTCGGCGGTCCGCACCATGGCCGCAGTTTCACCGTGGACCGGGTACGCAGCATCGGCCGTCTGCGCGAGTGCGACATCCGCATCGACGATCCGGCCTGCGCCGAGCAGCACGCGCGCCTGGAACGGCATGGCGAGCGGGTACTGCTGCGCGGCTTCGGCGATGCGCAGACCCAGGTCAATGGCGTGGCCGTGCGCAGCTGCTGGCTGCAGCCCGGCGACCAGGTGGTGTTCGATGCCCAGCACCGCTTCGTGCTGGAAGTCCCGCAGGTCGTTGGCGCCGAGCCGCTGCGCGACGACCCCGCCCTGGCCGCGCTCGCGCTGACCCCGGCGGTGGCGCCGCGTCCGGCCACCGC